>JAJNBN010000449.1 GCA_021156225.1 Verrucomicrobiota bacterium
ATTGTCTTACGTCGCAAACCGGCAAACCGCTTCTCCGAGCTTGGCCTATATCCCGACTAGGCCGCAGATTACCAATGAGTACAGTGTAGGCCGCACCTTCAGTAATACTAACGGCACCATCGCCATGGCGCGGGTCGGCGGTCTCACCAATTCGGCCACCTCGCAATGGTTCATCAATCTGGGCAACAATTCCGGACTGGATACTGTTGATGGTGGCTTCACCGTATTTGGACGGACCATCAGAGGCATGGATGTGCTCTCTTCATTCTCCTCTACTTCACCGCAGAAAATCTGGCGTTACTCACTGGGTAGCAATCCGTTTTTGGAACTTCCCGCCACCCGTTTCACCACCGGAAGCCTTACCTACGATGATCTCGTTTACGTCGATATCACCCTTCTCAACGTACGCATCACGGACATCGGAACTGGCAAAATTTTTCAATGGCGCAGCGTGAAGGACAAGATCAACTACGTGGAATACACCACCGTCTTTCCGCCCGTCTGGCAACTGCTCGCCACCCCAATGGGCAGCGGTAATGACATGGCCGTCACCGACAACTCGGGTGATACCAAACGCTTTTATCGGGTACGCGTGGACTATTAAGACTTTTCCGCCTCCTGACACCTGAAAATCCGCGCTTCCCCTGCCCGCCTGCTTGGTGTTTAGATTTCTCCAATTCGACTTTTGATTATGAGCAAGACTGCATTGTTGTTCGCCGGCCAAGGTGCCCAGGCCGTAGGCATGGGCAAAGATCTGGCCGAACAGTATCCCGCCGCCAAGGCCTTGTTTGAAAAGGCCAACTCCGTGCTGGGCTATGATCTGACCACCATCTGCTTCAACGGACCCGAAGCAGATCTGACCAAGACGGAAAACGCCCAGCCGGGCATCTATCTGGTGAGCTGGGTGGCGTTCCAGTTGCTTAAGGAGAAGGTGCCCTCGCTTAAATTCGAGGCAACCGCCGGTTTGTCGCTCGGAGAGTTCACCGCCTTGGCCGCAGCGGGCGTGATGAGTTTTGAAGATGGTTTGAAAGTCGTTCAGCAACGTGGCCGCTTCATGCAGGAGGCTTGTGAAGCCACCAAGGGTGGTATGGCTGCGATCATCGGGCTGGATGAAGGCCCCACGCGCGAGGCCTGCCAGGAAGCCGGAGTGTCGCTGGCCAATCTGAACTGCCCCGGCCAGATCGTGATCTCGGGCGCGGCGGACAAGATCGCTCAAGCATGCGAACTGGCCAAAGCCAAGGGGGCCAAGCGCGCGCTCCCGCTGACCGTCGCCGGTGCCTATCATTCTCCCCTCATGGCCAGCGCCCAGCCCAAGCTTCGCGATGCTCTCGCGCAAATCCCCATCAACCGCCCGGCCGTCCCGGTCATCGGCAATGTCCGCGCCCTGCCCCATGGTGAACCGGCGGAGATCCATCAACTCCTGGTGGACCAGGTCACCTCATCCGTCCGCTGGGAGGAGTCCGTGCGCCATCTGTTAGCTCAAGGCTTCACCCGTTTCATCGAACTTGGACCCGGCACCGCCCTCACCGGTTTCATGAAACGCATCGACAAGACCGCACAAGTATTGAACGTGGCGGATGCCGCCAGTCTGGATGCGACGGTCAAAGCATTGAGCGTCTAGTTGCTAAAGATTCAAGTTTGCCGTTTAAGCGTGAAACGTTGATCCGTTTCACGCTTCTTTTTTGGTGGAGCGTGCCCGAGACAGGCACGCTTCCCGCAATGAATTGACTTGGAAAACTTTGCTTCTGCTACGAGACTGCCAGTCTCAATGAACCCTAGGAGTCACAGTGCAGGCGGGTTGCCGCGCAACTATCGCCTGACGGTCTTTTTGCTCGGCCTCCTTTTAACCGCATCCTCCCTTTTCGCCTACGAACTGGAGTACGCGAACACCGGCTATCAAGTAACCAGCGGGATGGATTATGCCATCAACTATGAGCTCAAAAAACTGATCGCCAGCCATGAGAAGGCTTTCGGACGGCGTGCTCCGGCCAGTTTCAAGATCACCTATCGCATTTTTCCCAATTACGAACTGTACCGGGGTTATTCCGCCAAGAATGGAAAGACCGTCTCCCCGCAATTGTTGGGCTACACCCAGTCCCAGAGCAGTTACAATATGCAGACGGGCATCATCGCCACCTCCCTCGTCGAGGTGGTGACCTGGCGGCAGGCGCAACCCGCCGTGCTCACTTCCACAGTCCTGCACGAGAGTGCCCACGCGGTGATGCACGCCTTCCTGTTGCAGGTGCCTCTCTGGATGAACGAAGGCAGTGCGGACTGGTTTGGCCAGCCCGCCTGGGCCAACGGCACCCAACAGCAGCTTGATCGCGCCCGTCGCTGGCAGACGTTGCATTACCTGTTGGAGCAAGGACAACTCCCCCCGCTCCGCACTTATCTGGTCACGGAAAACTATGACGAGTGGAGCAAGATGTTTGGCGGAAACATCGGGATGGGCTACGTCGTCGGCTATTCCCTCTTTGATTTCTTCATGTCCCATCCCAATGCCCAACAATTCCTCACCCAGCTCTTGCGCTCGGAAGGCGTGGAGAAAGGTGAAAAGCCCGAGGCTGCCTTCATGCATGCCGTGAACAGGAACTGGCCCGGCGGCCTCGCCGCCTTTGAAAAAAGCTGGCATCAATGGATCGTGCGCAAGTCCGAGACTGAACGCGCCGCCATGCAGTCCAAGATGAAAAAGAAGTAGATCCTGCCAGACCAATCTTTTCGCCACCCCTTTCCGGCTCAATCCTACTTGCTCTTCATCACGAACTCACCCTGCCAGTCTGCGGTAGGCGGTGTTCAAGAAACTTGCGATTGCGTTCCAGCATCAGAATGACCGACTGATCCTCCGCATGGGTCTGTGCCAGTTTCTCAAGCACATCAAGCGCCTCCTTAAACTTCCGCGCCAAGTAAAGATTCATCGCGTGCTCGTAACTGGTGATGAAACTGCTCTGGACATCCGTCAGGCGGCCCCGTTCGCAAACCACTTCATATATCCGCACGGGAATGGATTTTCCTTTGACCGCCACGATGTCGATGAAACGCGTCTCGACCGCGTCCTTCGCCAGCCGCCACGTGCTTTCACTGATCAGGATTTGCGTACCGTAATATTTGTTCAGCGCTTCCAGTCGGCTGCCCAAGTTCACCATATCCCCCATGGCCGTATAGTTCAGCCGCGCGTCGTAGCCGATGTTACCGATGATGGCCACGCCGGTGTTCAAACCGATACGCGTGAGCATCGGCGTCTTGCCGCTGCTGCTCTGTTCCGCCGCCAGCCGCCGGGAATAGTCACGGCACTTTATCGCCGCCAAACACGCTTGCGCAGCGTGGTCCGCCACATGACGCGGCGCGCCCCAAAATGCCATGATCGCATCGCCGATATATTTATCCACGTTGCCTTTGTTCTCGATGATCGCCCGGGTCATCCCATCGAAGTAGAGGGATAGATTGTCCACGAGTTGCTCAGGCGGTGTCTTCTCCGTGATGGTGGTGAAGTTGGCGATGTCGGAGAAGAAGATGGTGATCTCGCGTTTTTCCGCGCTCAGTTTGGCTTCCTGCCCCAAGGCCATGAGGTCGGCGACAAGATCCGCGGGCACATATTTGCGGAAGGAGCCCAGGCTCTTCTTCATTCGCTCGATGGCATCGCGCATCACCACCACTTCCCGCACTGAGGATTGGATCTCCACGTGATGGTCCAGTTCCAGGCGCTGCACATGGCTAAGCCCATCGGCCAGCGCCAGCAACGGACGGCTGATGCGCCGGGAATACCACAGGCTCCCCAAGAGTACGATGACGGCGGTGAACGCCGCCAGCCCGACCAAGGTGAAAAGGAAACGGCGCTCAAAATCTTTGACCGCCTGGGCTGACATATCGATGCCCAGTCCGCACGCGACGTTACCAGAGGCATCCATCACCGGGATGTAGGAGGAGAGATACACGCCCCACTGATC
>JAJNBN010000018.1 GCA_021156225.1 Verrucomicrobiota bacterium
TGATTTGACCGTCGAGAACTCCGCCGACCTTGCCAGCCGAGTTGCGTTCTATCTGGAAAACGGAAGCCGTCATGTCCAGCAACACGTTCAGGAGATACGCAAATCCTACGACGCCCGCATTTTCCCTCCCTTTCCCCCAGCCTGACATTGACCTCCAGCTCGAACGATGAAAGAAAATAGCCCAGCGACCCAGCGCCCGGGAAATGCACGGAAACAAAACCAAGTCCCGTCGGGACCAGAGAACTTTTGATTATTTTTGTTTGGTCATTGATATGCACCCCACTCTCTCCCCCGTCCAACGCGATCGGTTATTCCGCGACTTGGAAAGAATAGATTGGCAAAGACGTGATGATTTCCTATATGCGCCCGGCGGGACCATGTGGTTCTCTCTCGCGGAACCGTGGCAGGGTGATCTGGCAGATTTCCACGAGCGCATGGCCGGCCGTTTACAACGCATTCAAAACCTCCGTGAACGTCATTCTGAAAGTGATTTCCAAAAACTCACGACCGATGTCACCGGATTGATTAAAGTCCTGCACACCATGATCACCGACGAAAGCCTCGGCGCCTGACCACTCTTCCCTCCATGGCCATCAAAATCACCCAACCCTACACCACCCAATATCCCGACCCGATCTGCTTCGGCGCAGGCGCGATCGTGAAGGTTGAGCGCACTCATTATCCTAAAATTCTTTGATTCACCTATGGCCGTGCAACATCACACCCGTATCGGACATCCCGAATTGGG
The DNA here is from genome assembly GCA_021156225.1 of Verrucomicrobiota bacterium. GTDB lineage: Bacteria > Verrucomicrobiota > Verrucomicrobiia > Limisphaerales > JAEYXS01 > JAEYXS01. Next base: position 749 of record JAJNBN010000018.1, read on the forward strand.
GTCTGTTTATTTTGATGATGGAAAACCTGACCCTCTCTACTCTGGCATGCAAGAGTCAGCTCCCCAATGGGTCTGCCATCCTGACTCCAACAACTCAGACTTCGAACTCCTCATCCCCGGCGATGCCCAAGGCCCGCACCATCTCGATCTCGCCATCGCCGCCTTCCGCCATCGCAAATCCGTCGAAGAACAAGGCCAAAGGCTCGGCACCGGCAAACTCCAACTCACCTGGATTGACCTCACTCAGACTACTCCCACCGCCTCATTCACCGATGACGATGAAACCTACACCCTCTGGACCGGCCTGCTGGACTCCGCTTGGAAAATCACCAAGTTCACCAAGGGAAACTGGTGATCAAACACAATTCGTAGCAGCCAGGTAACGAGGCTCTAACTCCCCCTTTCGATGTTGGAAGTTGGACGTTCGATGTTCGATGTTTCCCCTCTCCCCAATATTGGCCCGCCGGTTCGTCCCGCGCTGCCAAGTCGGGGTGCAACCGGCTCATCCCTTGATCGCCCCAAACACTCCTTGCGATCCAAACACCCGCGCGTGCTCGATCTGCACATACCGGTCCGTCATCCCCGCCAGATAATCACACACCGTCCGATGCCACCCCAGTTTACGGGCGCGCTTGCGCGCCTGCGCCCCGATCTGGTCATGGTTCGCCAGATAATGATTGAACATATCCTCCAGCATCTTCACCGCGCGCACGTTCGGCCCATGCACCACCGGATTGTAATAAAGATTCTCGTAGAGATATTCACGCAGCTCGATGTTCAACGCCCGCCGCTTCTCGCTGTAACTCACCAGCGATTGCTCCTGCAGCCGCACATCATCCGCTGACTTCACCCCCGCCTCCACGATCCGCTTTTCCGTCGTCGTGACCACATCACGCACCTGGTTGTCGATGATGCAACGGATCGTGAAATACCGCTGCCGTTCATCATCCAGATCGCCGTAAAGCTTGTGTACTTCCTTCGCCGCCAAGGCCCAGATGCGCACTTCCTTCTTCAGCTTCTTGTCATCCAGCAGGCACGCCTCCAGCCCGTCATCCAGATCATGGCTGTAATACGTGATCTCATCCGCCAGATTCGCCACCTGCGCTTCCAGTGAAGACGACTTCGCATCGAACCCTTTGCGTTTGCTCGGATGATCGTAGCTCGTATAGTGCTTCACCAACCCCTCCCGCACCTCCCACGAAAGATTCAGCCCCGGAAAACCCGGATACTTCTGCTCCAGCTCCTCCACGATCCGCAGGCTGTGCCGATTATGCTCAAACCCGCCGTGCTCGATCATCAAGCGGTTCAGCACATCCTCACCCTTATGCCCAAACGGTGAATGCCCCAGGTCATGCGCCAGCGCGATCGTCTCCGCCAGATCCTCATTCAGCATCAAGGCCCGCGCGATGTTCCGGCTGATCGCCGCCACTTCCATCGTATGCGTCAGTCGCGTGCGGTAATGATCCCCCTGCCCGTTTAGAAAAACCTGCGTCTTGTACTCCAGCCGGCGAAAGGCCCGAGAATGGATGACGCGATCCCGATCCCGCTGATATTGGGTGCGCCATTCCGGTGGAGCTTCCTTGTACTTGCGCCCCCGGCTGTCCGCGGAGAACTGCGCGTAGGGTGCCAGCACCAGTCTCTCGCGCTTTTCCAGATCCTGAAGGCTGCAAGCCATAGCCCTAGACTAAACCCAAATGCTTAAGGAGCCAGCAACTGCTGCACCGAGACACCCTTGAGCTCAAAGATGCGGCGGATCGTGTCCTCGATCAAATTGTTCGGGCAGGAAGCGCCGGCCGTGATGCCCACCGTGATCTCACCCTGCGGCAGCCAGTTCTTCGTCTCCACTTCCTGGTTGATGTGCTGGTCCCAGTGGCTGATGTTGCTGGCCGATTCCATCTTCGCCGCGTTCTTGATGAAGAACGTGGGCAAAACCTTCTCACCCATCTCCGCCAGATGCGAGGTGTTCGAAGAATTGTAACCACCCACCACGATGAGCAGGTCCATCTTCTCCTTCAACATACGTTGCAAGGCGTCCTGACGGTCCTGCGTCGCGCCGCAGATCGTATCAAAGAAACGGAAGTGCTGGCCCAGATTGTTGATGCCGTACTTCTTTTCCAAGGCGGCGCGGATGCGGCGCTGCACCTCTTCCGTCTCCCCGCGCAACATCGTCGTCTGGTTGGCCACACCCACCGTCTGCAGATGCTTCTCCGGATCGAAGCCGGGCGAGTAAGCGCCCTTGAACTTCTCCAGGAACTCTTCCTTGCTGCCGCCGTTCAGGATGTAATTGCAGACGTAATCCGTCTCTTCCAGCGTGAACACCACCAGGTAATGCCCCGTGCCGTAAGCCGTCGCCTGCGAGGTCGTCGCCTTCGTCTCCTCGTGCTTCGCTTTGCCGTGGATGATGCTCGTGACCGCTTCCTTCGAATACTGCCGCACGCGCTTCCACACGCTCATCACGTCACCGCACGTCGTATCCACGATCTTGCAGCCCTTGGCCTCGATCTTCTTGCGCGTTACCACCTCGGTGCCGAACGCGGGAATGATGACGATATCTTCCGCCGAAAGCACCGTGATATCGGCATCCGTCGGATGCGGCGAAATCGATTTGATGCCCAGATTGCGGATCTGGTCGTTCACTTCCGGGTTATGGATGATCTCACCCAGCAGATAGATCTTGTGCGGCTCCGGGTAGACCTGCCGCGCGGCATAGGCCAGATCGATCGCGCGTTCCACCCCGTAACAAAAACCAAACTCCTTCGCGAGCTTGATGGTCAGCATGCCGGGAGCGGACAGAACCCCGCCATTGGCACGGATGCGGTCCACCAGTTCGCTACGGTAATGCGTGATCACCTGGGCCTGAACGGCTTCCATCACATCAGGCCGGCGCAGGTTGATCTTCGCGGGAGCAGCAGTAGCTTGCGTTGACATATCAGGTAACAGTGTAACACCCCGGCGCGTGGCGTCCAGCGCGGGAAAAATTCAGACAACCATCCAGTTCATGATCGCCTTCTGCGTATGCAGGCGATTCTCCGCTTGTTCAAAGATCGTATCCGCATGGGCTTCCAGTGTGGCCTCGTCGATCTCCTTGCCGCGATAAGCCGGCAGGCAATGCATCACCAAGGCACCTGGATTGGCCACCTTAACCAGTTCAGCATTAATCTGATAGCCCGCCAAATCTTTCAAGCGTTGCGCGGATTCAGCCTCTTTGCCCATGGACACCCAAACATCCGTATAAAGCAGGTCCGAACCCGTCAAAGCCGCCTTAAGGTCCTCCATGCAAACGACTTTGCCCCCGCCTACGAAAGTGAAATACCGGTTCCCACCTGCCTCATGGAAATGCGCCGAACCCGCCCGGGCGATCAAGGCATCCGTCGGCTGATACGCCTTCGGCGCCGCGATCCGCAGTTCAAAACCCAGCTTCGCCGCTGCGAACACCCAGCTCGCCGGGACATTGCACGCGCCATCCCCCACGAACGTCACGACCTTGCCCGCGATGGAACCCTTCTTCTCCTGATACGTGAAGATATCCGTCAGGATCTGGCAGGGATGCTCGTCATCCGTCAACGCATTGACCGTCGGGATCTTGGAATACTTGGCGAACTCCTCCACATCACTCTGCGCAAACGTGCGGATCACCGCGCCATGGATCATGCGACCGAGCACGCGCGCCGTGTCCTTGATGGGTTCACCACGACCTAGCTGGATATCATTGGCGTTCAGGAACAGCGCGTTGCCGCCCAGTTCACGGATGCCGACCTCGAAGGATACGCGGGTGCGCGTGGAAGATTTGGAGAAGATGAGCGCCCAAGTCTGGCCCGCCAGTGGCTGCGTAGCATGCTTGCCGCGCGTCTTCTTAAAGACTGCGGCATCACGCAAAACGAGTTCCATGTCCTCTCGGGACATCGTCTCCAGACTCAACAGATGCTTCATATTCTTGCCTGAAAAAGCAAAGTCGCGGGTCGTGGGCCGCCCGCCTGCCTCCCCTTTTGTTACGAGGGGAAAGCGCAGTTTATAGGGAAGTCACCCATGGTTTGTCCACGGGTTTTTACAGAAATCTACGATAACGTCACGGGGTGAAAATCGGGCTCAGGCTCGTCGTCGATAGAAAAAGCGGCTTACGCCACCGCCTTGATCGCCCGTTCAATGACGGCCAATCCCTCCTCCGCATCACTCTTCTGGAGATTGAGCGAAGGCAGCAACCGGATCACTTGCGTGCCTGAAGGAATGGTCATCAGCCCCATCGTGTGCAACCGGTTCACGAACTGGATGGACGCCGCCTTCTCACTCGTCTTGAACGCCGGCAAATCCGCCGCCAGCTCAAAACCAAGCATGAAGCCCAGCCCCCGCACATTCCCCACCACGTGCGGATAATTATTGGCCAGATGCACCAGACCCTCTTTCAGGAAGGCGCCCAAGTTCCGCGCATTGTCCGCCAGCTTATCCTGCTCAATCAATTCCATGACCTTCAACGCCACCGCACACCCCAACGGCGTGCCGCCATACGTAGTGCCATGCGTACCGGGTCCAAGGATGTCCTCAAGCTTCACCCCATGCACCTCGCTCCGCACCCAGAAGGCGCCCATCGGGAACCCACCGCCCAGCGACTTCGCCATGGAGATGGCATCCGGCAAAAACTTCTCACCACCCGGAATGCCTTCAAGGATCCGCTGAAAACTCTGGAACCGCCCCGTGCGGAAATGCCCGCACTGCACGCCATCCATCATGAGCAGCAACTTCTTCTCATCGCACAACTGCCGCAGGCCGAGCAGATACTCGACCGTCGTGGGCGTGATACCACCCTCGCCTTGAATGCCCTCAATCAAGATCGCCGCCGTAGCGGGCGAGATCGCCGCCTTCATCGCCTCCAGATCATTGAAGGGCACATGCCGGAAGCCCGGCGTCATCGGCTCAAAACCCTTCTTCACCTTCTCCTGACCGGTGGCGGAGATTCCCGCCAACGTCCGCCCATGGAACGAATTGACCGCCGTGATGACCTCGAACCGGCCTTCATCATGACCGAACTTCCGGGCGATCTTATAAAGCCCTTCGTTCGCCTCGGCACCGCTGTTCGCGAAGAACACTTTGCCGGGCGCGATATGGCTCACGATCTTCTGCGCCAACCGCCCCTGCGATTCGTGGTAATAAAGATTCGAGATATGCACCAGCCGCTTGGATTGCTCGATGAGCGCCTCCGTGATGGCCGGATGCGCGTGCCCGAGCGAGCACACGGCGATGCCGCTGCCGAGGTCCAGATAGCGCTTGCCGTTCACATCCCACAAATGGCTGCCCGCGCCATGGCTGAACACGATCTCAAAACGGCCATAGCTCGGCACGACGTTGCGCTGGAACAATTCCAGGACAGCTTGCTGCTGGTTCTGCACGATCGGCGGTGGCGGAACGATGTCTTTCATCTCAGTATCAAGGGACAATTACCCTGCGAGGGAGGAACTTGGGGCCGTGAATCGTAAATCTCAAATCGTAAATTTATAATACCACTTCCGTGCCCACCCCGGCATCCGTGAAAACCTCCACGATGACCGCGTGGTTCATGCGACCATCCACGAAGGACACCTTGTCTACGCCCGCCTTCACGGCGGCCACAGCGCTATCCACCTTGGGGATCATGCCCTTGTCGATGATGCCCGCCTTCTTGAGGTCCGCGACTTCTGCTGTGGCGAGATGCGAGATGACCGTGCTCGGGTCTTTGAAATCACGCATCAAGCCCGGCACATCACTCATGAAGATGAGCCGCTTCGCCTTCAACGCGATGGCGACCATCGCTGCCGCCACATCGGCATTGCAGTTATAAATCTTGCCATCCGTGCCCTTGGCCGTCGGACTGATGATCGGCGTCACGCCGCGGTCGATGCATTCCAGCAACGGCTCCACGTTCACCTTCACCACTTCGCCCACGTAACCGATATCGATCTTCTGGCCATCCGGTCCATCGAGCAGCATCTTCTTGCAGGTAAAAATATCCGTCCCCGCGAAACCTTGCGCCACACCGCCCAAGCGATTGATCGTCCGCACGATCTCCGGATTGATCTCGCGAGAAAGCACTTGATCCACGACGGCGACAGTCGCTTCATCCGTCACGCGCTGTCCTTGGATGAACTCCGCCTTGAGGCCGGACTTGTCCATGGCGCGCGTGATGGCCTTGCCACCGCCATGCACCACCACGGGGTTGATCTCCACGGCCTCGAGGAACACGATGTCGCGCGCCACGCCATTGCGCACCGCCTCATCGGGCGAGTCCATGAAGCTGCCGCCGTATTTCACGACAAATGTCGTGCCGCTGAATTTCTGAATATAAGGCAACGCTTCCAGCAACGTCGCCGCTTTTGCGATCAAATCCTGCACGGCGGAATAAAAGGAACTCGGGGCAAACTTGGCAATAACGATTGTGCCCCATGGACAAGTTAAGATTCAGACGCAAAAGCCTATCTTGCCTTAAACGTAAAAATCCACGACAAGTGTAAGTATGAATGCGGCTCAAAACGCGACCCGGCTGACCGTCGAGGAATACCTCGAAGGTGAGAAGCTGGCTGAGATGCGTCATGAGTATATGGGCGGGGCCGTCTATGCCATGTCCGGCGGCAGCGTAGAACACAACGCAATCTCCCTAAATGTCACTTCCGCACTCCATTCGCATCTTAAAGGCAAGGGGTGCCGAGTATTTGCCCACGATGTGAAAGTGCGATTGGAAATCGCTGGAGACGATATCTTTTATTATCCAGACGTCTTGGTTTCTTGCGATCCCCGAGACACCGACCCTCTCTTCCGCCGTTACCCCAAAGTCATCTTTGAAGTCCTATCCGATTCCACGGAAAGGTTTGACCGCCGGGAAAAATATTTGAGCTACATCCAGATTGAGACACTGGAGGAATATGTGATCCTGTCTCAAGACAAGATGGAAGCCACCCTCTTCCAACGGTCAACTCACTGGCAACCGCAGGTCATGCAGTTGTCTGAGGACCAGTTAGCTATCAAGTCACTCGACTTTTCCCTGAAACTTTCTGCGATTTACGACGGTGTCAGGCTTTGATCAGCCCCCCAACGTCGTCGGGTCCGTCACATCGCCCTTGTTGAAATCCACGTAATGCTCCGTCAGATCGGCGGCATACATGAACGTCCCGGCTTTGCCGAGGTTCAGGTTGATGTGCAGCTCAAACTCCTTCGGTGACGCGGCGGCGCACAGGTCCTTGTAAGTCGCCTTCGTCGGTTGACCGCGCTTAAGGCTCCAGAGAACCTTCTTCGCACCCGGTGCACTGTAGCCGATGTCCACCTTCTCCTCCACGATCTTCGCGGAGCTGTAACCGAGAGCATCGATGATGCGGCCCCAGTTCGGGTCGCCACCGTGCCAGCTTGTCTTCACCAGCGCGCTGTTCGCTACCGCACGTGCCGCAGCGTCAGCGTCTTGGATATTCTTCGCGCCATTCACGCGCACGGTCACCACGCGATGCACGCCTTCACCATCGCGCACGATCATCTTGGCGAGTTCGAGGCAGACATGGCTCAACGCCGCTTGGAACGCCTGAAAATCATCGCTCTTCGTACCTTTGACCTGCTTGTTCTCAGCGAGGCCGTTGGCGAGGACGAGCACCGTATCGTTCGTGCTCATGTCACCATCCACCGTGATGCGGTTGAAACTGCCCGCCGTGGCTTCCTCCAAAGCGGCTTGCAACGTCTTTGCTTCGATCGCCGCATCCGTAGTGATGAAGCACAGCATCGTGGCGTGAAGCCCTGCGGGCACACCTTTCGGCAATGCCGCCGGACGCGCACCCGTAGCGCTCATGCCGGGCTGGATCATGCCTGCGCCCTTGCACATGCCGCCCATGCGGACCTTCTTGCCGCCGAGCTTGAATTCGATCGCGACCTGCTTCGGCTTCGTGTCGCTGGTCATGATGGCTTCCGCGGATTCCGCCGCGTGCCGCACTTCGTTGCCGAGCAGTTGCAGAGCATCATGGATGCCCGTGCGCACATTCTCCATCGGCATCGTCACGCCGATACGTCCGGTGGAGCCGACCAAAACGTGTTCCACCGGCAAGTGGAGCTGGCCGGCGACGAGTTTCGTCATGTCCAGCGCGTCCTTCATGCCTTGGCGACCGGTGCAGGCGTTCGCATTGCCGGAGTTCACCACCACGGCTTGGGCGATGCCCTTCTTCACGCGCGGCACGCAGACCTTCACCGGCGCGGCGCAGATCTGGTTCGTCGTGAACATGCCTGCCACTGTGCAAGGCACTTCGGACACGATGACCGTGAGATCACGCTTCTGCCCCTTGTTCGAACCTTTGCCGGTGCCGAGACGTTTGATGTCGCAGAACACGCCGGAGGTGAGAAAGCCTTGCGGCGCGACGATGGCGCCTTCCACTTGCTTGAACGATTTCTTCATTAACTTTTTCTGCCGGTCGAAACCAGCGGGCGCAACGGAATCATGCCGGGGCGCGGGTGTCAATGGGCGCGCAGGAGGTTTAACCGGAGATTCACACAGATGGGAATAAGAAGCGCCACTAGACAACCCTCATCAAGCTTGTAGCATGAGTGAAAGGATATGCGCTCTGTCGTTGTCTATTTGAAGAATACCGAGAAACCAGCGGTTGAGGCTGTAGTCTCCTCATTCGCCAAGCATTTTCCCGGCGAGAAGTGGATATATCCGGTCACCGGTGATCCTACTCTGTGGATCCGATTCTACGACGAGTATCAAAGTGAACTCGAACCTGAAGAGATGCCGGACTTGGTGAAAGCCCTCGGACAAGTTCCCGATGTAGCTTTGATTGCGGATGTATCTGGACGGATCAAGGGAGAAAAAGAGGCGCGAATGTTTGTTGAACAGTTACTAACCGTCTTCCCTGGAGTCGCTCAAGATGATTACGGCGATCATTATTGGTCACTCGAAGAAATCAATGCCGGCAGCATGCCTCAAGGACTTCATTTCTTCGACACTCAAGGGTGGTATGATCGCGAAATGAAAGGTAGGGAGTAGACCGCCCAAATATTGCAAACAGCCAAATCACCTGCTGTTAAGCTAAAGACAAAATCACCGAAATCTGCCATACTTTCTAGATGAGCCAGTATCAGTCATATAAGAATCTCCCGGCGCTCGCAGGTATCTGCACGATGGATGAAGCGCAGCGGAGCGGCCTTTCGGTGGAGGAATGTGTCCACCGGCTCAAACGTTTTCACTACGCATTGAAGCGGCTGCACCACCTCTTCACCGCACGCCTTACTGCCGAGCCGGTCTATGAGTTGAAGATGGCATTCAGTTATCACTCACACCTCTGCGCAGAGCATGTGAGCGCACTGCGCAAGCGCGTGGGCGAGATGCGTGAGCCGCCACTCGGACTCGATGCGGTGCCGGACAAGAGCCTCGAACTGCTCTTCAACGAAATCCTCAGCGCACCAACCACAGAAGAGTTGCTATTGGGTATTTATGAGAAAGCAGTTCCGGCACTCAAGGCGGGATTGGAACGACATCTAGCCGACACGAATCCGCTGGTTGATCATCCTTCCGTGCGTGTGGTGCGGCATGCGTTGCTTGAGTTGAATGACATTCTGGATTACGGCACGAAGGCAATTGCCTGCATTGTTTCCAGTCAAGCGCGTGAGGCCGCCAAACCTTGGCTCACGTTGCTAGATGATTGCCTCGCCGCCGCCGGTGGTTTGGATGGCGCGACAGAGACAGTGCCGAAGCACCTCCCGCTGCAACATTCGGTCAAGCCTTACAAATTCGATGGCTTCCCGAAACGTGATGAACGGTTCCCGGATCCCTACAACATGGGCGTGAACGCCGAGGTGTTCCTGTATGACGAGCAGTTCGCGCCCGATCCCAAGACGCTGATGATGTTCTACAAGCGACTGCGGGAGATCGATGTGCCGGAGATGATGGCGAGCATCATCGCGGAGACACCGGACAAGCCGTGGGGCTATTATCACGACATGACGCGTCAGCTCTGGGACGAGGCACGCCACGCCATGATGGGCGAGGTCGGCTTCGTGAATCTGAACATCAACTGGCCGGAGAAGGTAATGGTGAACTTCACGTGGTCCATGGCGTTGAACACGCAGTTGAAGCCCATCGAGCGGCATGCCGTGCTGTATTTCATCGAGCAAGGGTTGATGCCCAAGACGGGCAAACGCTTCGAGTGGGAAGTGGGCCTGGCCTCGCACAACCCGCTCGCCGGCTTGTTCCAAGATTACGATTGGGCGGATGAAGTGCTCCACGCCCGCGTGGGTCGCGACTGGTATGTGAGCCAGATCGGCGATGCCAAACAAGCGATACAATACGGCGACGAATGCTGGTCCAAGGTGCTCATGGGCTGGACCACGTGGCGCGACGAAGGCCACACCCAACACCACAACTGGTGGCGGGGACTCTACACCGCCGCCTGCGAGACGTGGGGCATTGAGCCCGATCCCAAGGTCCTCGCCTACAATGTGAGTTACGAGAGCGTCCGGGCGGACCTGAAGGGTTTGAGTGCTTCGGCATGATTCGCAGCCTCCTTATCTCGGCGACTACGGCCTATTTTCGTGCTGGATTAGTTGGCTGGGGTTTTCAATCCTAGCCTCAAATGAAAGGCATCATCCTGGCCGGTGGCGCGGGGTCGCGTTTGTATCCGCTGACGCTGGTAGCGAGCAAGCAGCTCCAGCCCGTTTACGACAAGCCGATGGTCTACTATCCGCTGACCACGCTGGTCGAGAACGGCATCCGCGAGATCTGCCTGATCTCTACGCCGCAGGACCTGCCTCGCTTCAAGCAATTGCTGGGCGATGGCAGCCAGTGGGGCATAACGCTGGAATATCGTGAACAGGCTAAGCCTGAGGGCATTGCACAAGCCTTCCTGATCGCGGAATCGTTCATCGGCAATGACAGTGTGACGCTCATTCTCGGTGACAATATTTTCTACGGTGGCGACGTCTTCTCCAAGGCGTTCAGCGAGTTCCAGAGCGGGGCGGTCATCTTCGGTTATCATGTGAATGATCCCCGGCGCTATGGTGTGGTGGAGTTCAATGAGTCCGGCAAGGCCATCTCCATCGAGGAAAAACCCAAGCAGCCCAAGAGCAGCTACGCGGTGCCCGGCCTGTATATTTACGACAAGCAAGTGGTTCCGTTGGTTAAGGCACAGAAGCCTTCTGCCCGTGGCGAGCTGGAGATCACGGACCTGAACGTGGCGTATCTGAAGCAAGGCAACATGCGGGTGTACGGACTGGCGCGCGGCTTCGCCTGGCTGGATGCCGGCACGAGCAGCAGCCTGCATGAAGCCTCCTCCTACGTGCTGACCATCGAGCGCCGTCAGGGCGTGAAGATCGGTTGCCCGGAAGAGGCGGCGTTCCGGCGCGGGTTCATCACACTCGAGCAACTGGCGGAACTCTGTGGACGCATTCCGCAATGCGAGTATCGGGAATATCTGGAGGGCGTGGTTGCCGAAGCAAAGCGGTTAAAATCTGGAGGTGTGCTGTGATCGTTGTATTAGGCGCGAGCGGTTATTTCGGCGAGGCCTTCGTCCGCCAACTGGTGGCCACGGGCAAACCTTACAAAACTCTCTCCCGGCGCGAGCTGGATTACTCCAAGTTCGCGCTGCTGCTGAATTTTCTGAAAGAAACCAAGCCTGAACTGGTGGTGAATGCCGCCGGGTTCACGGGGCGGCCGAACGTGGATGCGTGCGAGACGCAACGGGCGGAGACCTTGCTAGGCTCCGTGGTACTGGGGCAGACGGTAGCTTCAGCCTGCGAGATGACCGGAACCACCTGGATGCAACTCTCTTCCGGGTGCATCTACAACGGTGCCTTCGTGAAAGGCGCAGACGGCTGGAAGCTGGAGACCGACTTGACCAAACCGGAGATCCGCAATCTCGTGGAAACGAAGCCGGAGCTGGTAGCGGGTTTCAAGGAAATGGATGATCCGAATTTCTCCTTCCGCCGTCCGCCCTGCAGCTTCTACAGCGGGAGCAAGGCGCTGGCGGAGGAAGTGCTCTCTCAATTCGGCAACGGTTACATCGTGCGTCCGCGCATCCCCTTCGATGAATACGACAACGCGCGGAATTACCTGAGCAAGATCCAGCGTTACGCGAAGGTGTATGACAACGTGAACGCAGTGTCGCATCGCGGTGACTTCGCGTGGGCATGCTTGGAACTGTGGAATCGGCGCGCACCCTTCGGCACGTATAACGTGACGAATCCGGGCTTTGTCACCACGCGGCAGGTGGTGGCGAAAATGAAAAAGACGCTTAAGCTGGAACTTGAGTTCGAGTTCTTTAGCGGCGATAGCGATTTCTACAAAGTGGCGAAGGCGCCGCGCTCAAACTGCCTGATGGATGTGAGCAAGCTGCTGAGCACGGGCATCAAGATGCGCTCGGTGGATGAGGCACTGGAAGATGCGCTGAAGAACTGGAAGCCGGAGAGCGGGAAGTAACTAGCGGTCAGAGCAGATCGGATTTTTATGAACTTATTGGTCACTGGTGGTGCGGGTTTCATCGGGTCAAATGTCATCCGGCTGATCATTGACCGGCCGGAGGTGACGCGGTTGGTGAACTTGGATTGTCTCACCTACGCCGGACATCTGGAGAATCTCAAAGAATTCGAAAAGCATCCCAAGTATGTCTTCGAGAAAGTCGATCTGCGTGACAAAGCGGCGGTGCTGGACGTGGTGAAGCGCCATCAGATCGAGCAAGTGATGCATCTGGCGGCGGAGTCGCATGTGGACCGTTCCATCAGCGGCCCGGGTGATTTCATCCATACGAATGTGCTCGGCACGTTTCACTTGTTGGAAGCCTGTCGCGATGTGTGGGCGGGTAAGTTCGAGGGCAAGCGCTTCCATCACGTATCCACGGATGAAGTTTACGGCAGCTTGGGCGCGACGGGTTATTTCCTCGAGACTACGCCTTACGCGCCGAACTCCCCCTACTCCGCCAGCAAAGCCTCCAGCGACATGCTCGTGCGCGCGTATCATCACACGTACGGCATACCGACGGTGATCACGAATTGCTCGAACAATTACGGGCCGTATCAATTCCCGGAGAAGCTTATTCCCGTCGTCATCCAAAATGTGCTCACGCGCAAAGGCATCCCCGTTTATGGCGATGGCATGAACGTGCGCGACTGGCTCTACGTGGGCGATCACGCCGAGGCGCTCTGGCAAGTGCTCCAGCGCGGCAAGGACGGCGAGACCTATAACATCGGCGGGCACAATGAGTGGGCCAATATCAACATCGTGAACCTCATCTGCGATCTCATCGACGAGATGAAGCCAGAGCTGGGCGGCGGCTCACGCAAGCTCATCACGTTCGTGAAGGATCGCGCGGGCCATGATCGCCGCTACGCCATCGACGCCACGAAGATCAAGAATGAGCTGGGCTGGGTGCCCGCGTATACGTTCGAACGTGGCATCCGCGAAACGGTCCGGTGGTATCTGGATAATCAGGCGTGGGTGGAGACCGTGGAGGAACAAACACTGACTTTGAAAAATAATTTGACTTAGAGTCATAATCTGGTAATCATAAATCATGACGGTTGCGAAAACAGCACTTTCCCGGAAAGAACGGGAGCGGGCCGCGCGCGAGGAGCTAATCCTCGAGCATGGACGGCGGTTGCTTGTTCGCGACGGCTTTCAGGACTTCAACCTCGATGAGCTGGCGAAGGCCATCGAGTACTCCAAGGGCACGATCTACCTCCATTTCCAGACGAAGGAGGATT
>JAJNBN010000450.1 GCA_021156225.1 Verrucomicrobiota bacterium
TGAGGGGATCGATAATCAACGGTTGGTGCATGCGCGCTTCGGTAAGAAACGCGGAGTGTATCTCGGCAAGGTGGTGAAGGTGTTGGGCGAGCGCGTGATGGTGAAGCTGGAAGCCGCGTTGAAGCCGGGTGATGGCGTGGTCTTCGATGCGGGCAAGCCGGAAGAGGGCGAAGAAGGCGGGCGCGTGTATGAGATTTTCGAGACGCGCATCGTGACGCCGGGTGCACGTGAAGTGGGGCTGACCTTTAAGCATGGTGCGATCAAGTTTCCGCGTATCCAACCGGGGCACATTCTCTGGAAGACGAATGATCCGGAACTCGATAAGCGCGTGCGCCAGACGTTCGAGGGCGACCAGATCCGTTATCAACGGCCGATCTCGATGGAAGTGCATGGGCTCGCGGGCAAGCCGTTCACGCTCATCGCGCGCGATGAGAATGGGCATGTGGCGCAGGCGGAGTCTGAGGTGATGTTGGCGGTGGCGGAGAAGACGCCGCTTTCTACCGAGCGTTTGAAGGAACAGCTTGGACGCCTTGGCGGCACGCCGTTCCGGTTGGGTGAACTCACGAATCATCTCGAGGGCAATGTCATCTTGCCGGTGAGCGAGCTGAACCGTATGCGGCGCGAAGTGGCGGTGGAATTGGAAGCGCAAGCTGCTGCGCCGAAGCACTGGACCTTGGTGTCCGAACCGGTGAGCGCGAAATGGTCGGCACCGGTGGCAGAGGTGCAAGCAGGCAATGCCGCTACCAAGGGGATGGAGCTGATCGTGCTGGTGCGCAACTTGGCACAGCTTGAAACGGCGCTGACCTGCGGTGCCGAGACGATCTATTGCGAGTTTGAAGATCCGAAGAAGTATCGCGAGGCAGTGACGCTGTATCACACGGCGCGCGGGTGCAAGACCGGCAATCCGGAGGCGGGCATCTTTGTGTTGCCGCCGCGTATCTTTAAATCGGGTGAGGAATGGATTTTGAATCTGGTGCGGTCCAGCAATGCGGATGGTTATGTGGTCCGCAATTACGAGCATCTGAAGTTCTTCGCGGGTTGCCGTCAGCGCGGGGATTTCTCATTGAACGTGGCGAACCCGCTCACGGCGGAATATTTTATCCAGCGTTATGGTCTGGAGCGCGTCACGGCGTCTTATGATCTGAACGTGACGCAGTTGGAGGCGCTGCTTGCTTCCACGCCGGCGAAGTATCTGGAGATCACGCTACATCAGCACATGCCGATGTTCCATATGGAACATTGCGTGTTCTGCGCGTTCCTCACGAAGGGCAAGGATTACCATGACTGCGGGCGTCCGTGTGAGAAGCATGAGGTGAAACTTCGCGACCGCGTGGGAGCATTGCACACGCTCAAGGCGGATGCGGGGTGTCGCAACACGGTGTTCAATTCCATGGCGCAGACGGGGGCGGAGTATTTCGACCGCATGGTGGCCTTGGGAGCGCGGCAGTTCCGGATCGATTTCTTGAATGAGACGCCGGAGCAAGTCACGCAGACCATTGCGAAGTATCGCCAGCTTTTGCGCGGCGAGATCACCGGTCAGCAACTGTGGCGGGAATTGAAACTCGTGAGCCAGCTTGGCGTGACGCGCGGGCAATTGGAGGGATTGCGGATTGAGCCAACCCAAAGGAAATAGCAGGCACAATCTTTCTTTGATAATCGCTATGACTGTCATAGCGATCACCGCGTTGCTTTATTCCGCGGACAAAACGAAGTCGGCAGGCAGTGAGTATCGTTTCGACCCAAAGAAAAACATTCTGTCCAAACAAACTCTTTGGATCATAGAAAAACCCGATTCGTTTGTGCTGCTGTCTTTGGGGCCGGATACAGAAACCCAAAACTGGGCCGCTGGAATTACCAATGCGCCGCCCATAAAACCCAAGCCGGAGATGTTGGGTCGATGGGAGATCCTCGGTAGCACCGCCATCACCAATCGCAACGAGCAACAAGAACTGATATCCTCTTTGCAAAAGAGCCTGCAGCTTTCAGCGGGCAAAAGGTATGCCTGCTTTGATCCCCATCATGCACTACGAATGAAGCGCGATGACAAAAGCACTGATTTGATCATCTGTTTTCAATGCGTGGCGATGCATGAAAACAACCCGCGACAGCGCATCCTGTGGATCGATCATTCCCAGCGGACCAATTTTGATGCAGTGCTGATCCGGCATGGCTTGCCGATAGCGACGAATCGTTTCTGAGAGATCATCCGCAGGCAGATCGTTACTGCGGGAACATGAAGCGGTCGGCGTTGGTGCCACCGGCTTTCACGGCACCCGTCAGTGTTGCCGGCAGTTTTTCGATCGCTTCCACATGGCCGTCCGTGAAGAGCAGATTGCCGCCGGTTTCAACGTGGAATTTATTATTCTTGGAGGTTCCCCAAACGGTGATGTTGGTAGCGACGGTGACGGGTTTGCCATTGGCACTGGAGTAAAGTGGCTGGCCCTCGCCTGGGGATAAGTTCCGATCCCCCATCGCCACCACGTCCTGACTGGCTGTGGCCTCATTCAAACTGATGAAATAACTGGTTTCTTGATTGCCCTTGAGGCGTTCCTGGGAAAAGGATTTTTGCTGGCGATCCATGTCCGAGGGACAGATGAGGAGCTTGTTCACCGCCGCCCCGGTCCGGCTCGTAAGCATCAGAAAAAATGCGGTCAATATATCGCCATGCCGGTAAATTTTCCAAGGAAGCGATGCGGAGTGAATTTGTATCGCTGGAAACACTGTAATGCTGCCAGGGAAACAGCCCTGCATGATCTTCAGTATAGAGGGAAAGCACGACCCCTAGATGCTTCAAGTTGTTCATGCATAGGGAGATCTTGGCCTTTTGGCGGCGCCCGTGAGCGGGTGCTGGGAAAAGCATCGCGGCACAGATGCCGAGAATGAAGAGCACCACCAAGAGTTCTATCAAGGTGAACGCCTTTGATTATTTGTCCGGCTGGAGCAGCTTCATACCGTTCCTTTGTTATACAGGAACGTAGCACGCGCTCATCTGCGGACCCATAGCCCTTTGAGGCTAGGCTGAATGGGTTAGAGCCTCCTTACGTCGCCTGCTACTTATTGAGGGGTCCGCCTCCTCACGTCGGCGGCTACGATTTTGGGGGCTACAGAAGGTCATTGCTCTGCATGACGCGGGCGAGGGCGGATTCGAGGGATTCCATGCGGACGGGTTTGGTGAGGTGGGTGGCGAAGCCGGAGTTCTCGCTCAAAAGGATGTCCTGTTCCATGCCGTAGCCGGTGAGGGCGATGCCTTTGAGCTGGTAACGTTGCTTCAATTCTTTCATCAGCTCGAAGCCGCTGCCATCGGGCAGGCCGATGTCGGAGATGACGAGTTCGAACCGGTTCTTTTTGGCCAGTGAGTGGGCTTCTTCCAGGGAACCGGCGGGGCTGACGCGATGATTCCGGCGAGAGAGCAAGTGGGCCAACGCCAGGCGGGTGGGTTCGTGATCTTCCACGAGCAGGATCCTAATGCCTTTGCCGGCGGAGCCAACCGAGGAAAGAGAGCTGGCAGGCTTGCTGGTGCCGTCAGGTTCAGGTGTTTCGCAGAGGGGCAGTTCGATGACGAAGGTGGAGCCTTTGCCCCGGCCATCACTGGAGACTTTGATGTCGCCCGCGTGGAGCTTGATGATCTTGCGGCAGATGGGCAGGCCGAGGCCCAGCCCACCGAACTGGAAGGAGCCGAATTTTTTGGCATGGTCGCCCTGCACGAAGGCTTCGAAGATCTGGTCCATCTCCTCACGGGAGATACCGAGGCCATTGTCCGTGACGGTAACGGTGAAGAGCCGACTCTGCGGGACTGCTCGGGCCTCGACTTTGACTTCGCCATCGGGCGGGGTGAATTTGACGGCGTTGCTGAGGACGTTCCAAAAGGCCTGTTGCAGGCGGACGGCATCCGCCTTCACGCAGCACGGCTGCTTTTCCACCTCCAGCTTGAAGGTGATGT
>JAJNBN010000451.1 GCA_021156225.1 Verrucomicrobiota bacterium
AAACTATCCCTGTTTTGCTGCTTACCATGGCCGTCTGCTTGACCACGCTGGTTGACGGTGCAGACATCCCGAATCCCAAGATCGATTACCAGACCTTCATGAAAGATGCCCAGAAGGTCGGTGAATTGCGTGCGCAACGTCGCGTCACCGAGGAGCAGTTCCTGCGGCTCGCCGCTGACCCCTCCACTGTGGTCTATGATGCCCGCACGAAGGACAAATTCGAGATGCTGCACGTCAAAGGCGCCAAACATCTTGCCCTCACCGATGTGACGGCCGAGACGCTCGCCCAGATCATTCCCACGAAAAACACGCGCGTCCTCATCTATTGTAACAATAATTTTCTGAATGAACCGCGCGCCTTCGCCTCCAAGGCGGCACCAGCCTCGCTGAACATCTACACGTTCAACACCCTCTACAGCTACGGCTACACGAACGTCTATGAACTCGGACCGCTCACCGACATCAACAACAGCAAACTGCCGATGGTGGGCGCAAAAGCGAAAGGTGCCGGGAGTAAATAAACTTTGGGTGGTAAGGGGTCAAACGCGCCCTGACGGGGCCATGCGGTTACCGTAACCGCAGACGCGCCTGTCAGGGCGCGTCTTTTTTGCTATCCGGAAAATGATTTGGAGTTTTTCCCATAAAGATGTCCTGAACCACCTTTCTCATTCGTTGAATCAATGAAAACACGGTGGTATGAACCACCAAAGCAACAATACAAACGATCAACTGAACTGGAACATGACGACTGCCAACACTTCTCCCACCGACCGCGACCTGGTGCTGACCCGTATCATCGATGCCCCGCGCGAAGTCGTTTACAAGGCCTGGACCACACCCGAATTGCTCAAGCAATGGTTCGCCCCTCTGCCCTACACCACGCCCCATGTGGAAATGGACGTGCGGACTGGCGGTTCGGCGCTCTTCGTCATGCGCAGTCCAGATGGTGTGGAGATGCCGAATCCCGGCGTTTATCTGGAAGTAATCCCCAACGAAAAGATCGTCTCTACCGATGCCTACACGAAAGCGTGGGAACTCTCCGCGAAACCGTTCATGACGCTGATCCTGACCTTTGAAGACGCTGGCAACGGCAAGACGAAGTATACCGCCATCGCCCGTCACTGGAACCTGGCCGACAAGGAAGCGCACGAAAAGATGGGCTTTCATGTGGGCTGGGGCATCTGCACAGACCAGTTGGAAGCGCTCGTTAAGAAGATAAAGTGAAGCCTATCCGCTTGCCAGCGGGGTGTGATTACGAATACTCGGGGCATGCCGTCTAGTTTGTCCGGTCCATTTTATCTGGGTGTTGAAGCGGGAGGCACCCGCACCACTATCTGCCTCGCAAATGCGACGGGCGAACACGTTTGCCAGCACGAGGCCGGCCCCGCAAATCTCCGCCTGCTCACCGATGAGCAGTTGCTGAAACATTTCCGCTCCCTGCCAAAGCTTCCCGAAACACCCGCCGCCGTCGGTATCGGCATGGCCGGTGCGCGCACAGCGGCAGATCGCGAGCGCATCGTAAAAGCAGCCGCGCAAGTGTGGCCGGGCATTCCCTGCCATCCGACGAATGATTTGGAAACTGCGCTGCTGGCGGAACCTCTCAGTAATCCGAAGAAACCCCTGCCTCGCGTGCTCGTCTTGAGCGGCACGGGTTCTTGCTGCTTCGGTCAATCGCCGGAAGGCACCACCAGCAAAGTGGGCGGGTGGGGTCACATCTTGGGCGACAAAGGCAGCGGCTATGAGATCGGCCTGCGCGGTTTGAAAGCCTGCGTTTACTATCTGGATCGTGATGGCGAGTGGTCCACGCTCGGTCAGCGTATTCTGCGCGCCCTGCAATTGAACGAGCCCAACGACCTCATCGGCTGGGTACAACAAGCGCCAAAGAATGAGATCGCCGCGTTGGCCATCGAAGTCTTTGCCGCAGCAAATGAGAAAGACGAAATCGCGAAGGACATCCTAGAAGGTGCCGCTCACAGCTTGGCCAAAGACGCCGTCGCTTGCGCCAGCAAGCTTGCCCGCAAGACTGCGCCTGTTGAATTTCTCCTATCCGGCAGCGTGCTGATAAAACAGCCGAAGTTCGCCGCCAAAGTCGGCAAACTCATTCAAGCAAGCTGGCCCAAGGCGGTCATCTTAAAACAAACCCGTGGCGGAGTCTTTGGTGCTGTGGAACTGGCGAAGCGGCTGGTGTCACCGGATAAGGCCAGCGCATCTTTCGCGAAGAAATCTTCTACGCGTAAGATCAAAGCACCACTTTCCCCCATCCCGAAATCATCCGCGCTTTCTCCTACCGAGCAGCGCAATCCACTCTCCACGAAATTAGATGAGTTGCCCATCGTGGAAGCGGTGGAGTTGATGTTGTCCGAGGATGCGAAATTGCCTGCCGCCATTCTGCCGGAAAAAGAAAAGATCGCCCAAGTGGTGGCCTGGACCGCCAAGGCGTTCAAGCGCGGCGGTCGTCTCTTCTACGCGGGTGCAGGCACCAGCGGGCGTCTCGGCATTCTCGATGCCAGCGAGTGTCCCCCCACCTTCCGCACTCCACCCGAGTGGGTGCAGGGTATCATCGCCGGTGGTCAGCGTGCCATCTTCACGGCCGTGGAAGGCGCGGAAGACGACGTGGATGCGGGTGCCCGCGCCATCCAGTATCGCGGCATCACGGCGAAAGACGTGGTCGTCGGCATCGCCGCCAGTGGCCGCACGCCCTTCGTCTGGGGTGCCTTGGCCGAAGCGAAGAAGCGCCGCGCCAAGACCGCACTGGTGTGCCTGAACCCCAACCTGATCATTGAACCGCGTTTCCGCCCCGATGCCGTTATCGCTCCGCAGATCGGCTCGGAAATCCTGACCGGTTCCACCCGCCTGAAATCCGGCACGGCCACGAAACTCATCCTGAATATCTTCACCACTCTCGCCATGGTCCAGACCGGTCGCGTGGTGGGCAACCTGATGGTAGATTTGAATCCGAGCAACGTGAAGTTACGCGATCGCGCCGCCCGCATCGTGGTCGATCTCACCGGTGCGCCTTATGCGGATGCGTTGGCGGAACTGGAGCGCAACGGGTGGAATGTTAAGGCCGCACGCGATAAGCTCAGGAAACGTAAATAGAAATGGCCCTCAAAATCTCCATCATCGTCCCCGCTTTCAACGAAGAGAAGTTGATCGCGCAATCATTGGCCGCGATGAAGGAAGCTGCCGTCGCCTTCACGCAACGCGGCTGGGAATGGGAACTCGTTGTCTGCGATAATAACTCGAAAGATCGCACCACCGAGATCGCGCAAGCTGCCGGAGCGCGTGTCGTGTTCGAGCCCAAGAATCAGATTTCTCGCGCCCGCAATACCGGGGCCTCTATCGCGCAAGGTGAATGGTTCCTCTTCGTGGATGCCGATTCGCATCCCAGCAAGGAATTGCTCGGCGATCTCGCTGATACCATCACTGCCGGTCGAGCGCTCGGTGGTGGTGCGGCGGTGAAGTTGGATCAGGATATTGGACGCGTCGGCATGGTCGCTGAGTTGTGGAACAAGCTCAGTCGCTGGCAGAAATGGGCCGCCGGTTCCTTCGTCTATTGCGAGGCCAGTGCCTTCCGCGAACTCAAGGGCTTCAGCCTGGAACTCTTCGCCAGCGAAGAGATCGAGTTCAGCCAACGCCTGAAGAAGCTCGCCAAAGCCCGTGGTCGCGAGGTCATCATCCTGAAAAAATATCCGCTCATCACCTCCGCCCGGAAGGCGCATCTCTACACGAAGGGTGAACACATTCGTTTCATGCTGCGCACCATTTTTAGTCGCGGTAAAACGCTCAAGAATGCCGATACCGCCGCCATCTGGTATGATGGCCGGAGATAAATTTATGTCCGCCACGCGCTTCGCCAAAACCCCTGAACCGCCTTACTACGCGGTCATCTTCACCTCGCTCCGCAGTGAAGGCGAGCGCGGCTACGATC
>JAJNBN010000452.1 GCA_021156225.1 Verrucomicrobiota bacterium
GATGAAGCCAACAACAACGCTGCCGCTCCGGCCAAGAATCCTCCCTCCTACGCCTTCGCCGGTTTCCGCCGCTATCAGGACAAGGAAGGCTACCCCGCCATCAAACCGCCGTGGGGCACACTGAACGCCGTGGACCTGAACACCGGTGAGATTAAATGGAAAGTCCCCTTGGGAGAATACGAGAAACTCACCGCCCGCGGCATCCCGCCCACCGGCACCGAGAACTACGGCGGCCCCGTCGTCACCGCTGGCGGCCTCATCTTCATCGCCGCCACTGCGGATGAAACCATCCGCGCTTTCGACAAAGACACCGGCAAAATCCTCTGGCAAGCCAAGCTGCCCTTCGGTGGTAACGCCACGCCCAGCATCTACACGATCAACGGCCGCCAATACGTCGTCATCTCCGCCGGCGGCGGCAAGTCCGGCCGTCCTTCCGGCGGCAGCATCGTGGCGTTTGCATTGCCGGAAGCACCTAAACCGTAGCCGCCGTCGTAAGACGGCGTTAACTCCGATGACCGACTCAGAAAAACTAGAGCGCCTTATAAAAAGCATTCTGGCCAAAGCTCCCCCCGAACAGCTTGAGATGGAATGCGTCGGACTCGATCTGAATCAGGTTGGCATGCATGGTCGGACACCGCTTCAAATGGCAGCCGCATTTGGAACAGTTGCTGCCGTCGATGTCTTAATCCGAAAGGGCGCATCACTGCATAACACCGGCCGCCGTGATGGATTCACTGCCTTACACGAAGCATCGATAGAGGGGAACATCGAAATCGCTAAATATTTGCTGTCTCTCGGTGCAGGTATAGATGCTGCAACTCCTGATGGCACAACTCCATTGATGTGTGCAGCAGCATGGGCAAACAATGAAGTTGTTAAGCTTTTGCTGAAGAGCGGAGCCGACCGGACCAAGACCAATTTCAGAGGCGATACTGCTGCCGATTGCGCAAGTGAGAAATGTGAGGATGAAACGGCCGATTTGATCAAATCGTATCCAACAAAGTGAACCCCAAGATCCGCCAGCCAGACTTCACCGGGGCGAGGGTGCATCGAGAATATCGAGCACTTTCTGTTCGATGCGACGAGGGCGGCCGATGTCCAGCGCCTCATCAGCCAACTCGATGATTTCCGCCATTAGCACCCGGACCTTTTGACAGGTTTCCGGCTTCCACTTGTGAAGCTTGCTCTCCAGCTTTTCGGCAATGGCTTCCATAACAACACCCTATGGCTGCTGCCCCGTGCCGTCAATTTACCTTTCGTGCCATAGACTTTCATAGTCCCTCCGAAAACAAGCAATCGAGTTCCGATTGATACACGCCTGCAGCTTGTGCATAATACCAGTGGATTGATGAAAACCCTCCACCTCACCCGCTGGCACTTGGTCATCTGGCTTTCCCTGGCCTTGCTCGCCGCCGCCGGTGCGGTGTCATCCTGCCTCAGCTACAATCAAGTCGCCGGCACAGACAAAACCCCCGGTCACATCGCCCGCATCGCCACCGCCGTCGTCATCGGCCCCATGGCTGGCCCCGTTGCGAACCCCGCCGCCACCGATCTTCGCATTTTTACCCGGATCCTCACCATGATCCTCCTTGGCATCATGCTCCTCAGCACTTTGCCCTTCATCCTGATGAAGAAACCCGTGACCAAAGGCTATTTCATCCTAGCCTGGGGTAGTTTTGTGGTGACCTCTGCCGCCTGGTTCTTCTCCGCCCTCGTCTCCATCGGCATGCACCTCTTTTGATAACCGCGCTTCCTTCGCGCCCTTAGCTCTCTCCTCCCCAACTGTGTTCATCTACGTCTATTTCACCCCGGCTCCTGTCGGGGCTGTGGTTAACCCTCCCCAAATCTTGGACTGGCCAACCGCCCCGATCACTGGCACCTTCCCGCCATGTTTTGCCGCGAGTTTTCTCCGTCATCGACCCGCTCCGCTGTATTTCAACGTCTCAAGGCTTACGCCTGGCTCGGCGCCCTCTCCAGTTCCCTGCTCTCCGCCACCGCTGCCGGTGAGGCACCGAAAGGCTTCGGCTTCGCGGGCAAGGAGATTTACCCCGTCGATAACCAGTTCAACCTGCTTCGCTCCGCCGACATCGATGGCGACGGCCTGAACGACCTCATCGTCGTCAATAATTCGCGATCGAAGATCAACCTCCTCTTCAATCAGACCGGCAAGCCGCCCGAGAAAAAGAAAGAGATCATCGGCGAGAAAAAGGAGATCAACGAATTGCCCGTAGATGCGCGGTTCAAGATGGATTCCATCGCCTCGGAAAAACGTATCGCTGGTATCGTGGTGTCAGATCTGAACGGCGACAAGAAACCGGACATCGCGTATTACGGCGAACCTAAGGAACTAGTCCTCCTGCTTAATGACGGCAAAAAAAGCTGGAGCGCTCCGAAGCGTTGGCCCATCGATGATGGCCAGTTGACGCCTAATGGCCTGACCCATGGCGATATCAACGGCGACAAGCGCGATGACCTGATCCTGCTCTCCGAGAGCTTCCTCTACGTGCTGCGGCAAAAGGAAGATGGTTCGTTGGCGGAACCGGAGAAGATCCCCTTCACCGGCACCGTAAAGGCCATCCAGGTTTTGGATATCAACGCCGATGGCCGTGATGACCTTCTGCTCGTGAACTGGGACAATGCGAACCCGTTCCGCTTCCGCCTTCAGGATGCCGAGGGCAATCTCGGACCAGAGATCCATTTCGAGCAACCCCCCATTCGCTCCTACTGGTCAGACGACCTGGACCGCGACGGTCGCACCGAGATCGTGACCATCTCCCAGGCCTCCGGCCGTTCGCAGATCTATAATTTCACCCAGAAGAATACCGAAACCACCCTGGGCCAGCTCAAGCTTGGCCAACTGGAAGTGCTCCCGCTCACCCGCACCGACAAGTCCCGTCGTGGCGTTCTCTGGCTCGACGTGAACAGGGACAAGCGCGATGACCTGATAGTAGCCGAGCCGAACAGCGGCCAGCTCACTGTGTATCTCGCGCAAGCAAAAGGTGGACTTGGCTCACCCCAGACCTTCCCCTCCCTCGCCGGCGTCACGGAACTCGTCGCTGCGGATTGGGATGACGACGGCCAGAAGGAAGTGTTTCTCCTCAGCAGCGACGAGCGCCAGATCGGCGTCACCCGCTTCTCCAGCAAAGGACGCCTCGCCTTCCCGGAGGTGCTGCCTATCAAAGGCCGCCCGCTCGCTTTCGCTGCCGGTGCCATCGTGAAGGGCCAGAAGGCGCAGCTCGCCGTCATCGTGGATGACGATGGCAAACGTAGCCTGCAATTCCTCTCGCCCAAGGGCGCACCCGTTGTGCACAAGCTCGGCGATTCCTTCAAATCGAATCCTGCCGTGATGCAGTTGCATGATGTGGATCAGGACGGCCTCACCGATCTGCTCGTGCTCATCCCCTACGAGAAGGTGAAGATCCTGCGGCAGTTGGCCGATGGCAAATTTGAAGAAATCGATGTCGCCCCTCCCGGCGGCACCATGGAACAACCCTGGATGGCCACGCTGGACGCCGATGCCGATGGCAAGGCCGAACTCCTTCTCGCGCAAAAGAACTTCCTCCGCGCCGTCGTGCTGGAACGCGAAGCGAACACGGGTGACAGCAAAGACTCCCTATGGCGCTTGAAAGTGAAAGAGCAGATCAATGGCTCCGCCGCGAACTCCCGCATCACCGGTGCCGCCGCCGTGCCCTCCGGCAAGGGCAAGGCCGCCACGCTCTTCCTCCTCGATGCCGAACGCAAAGCTCTCACGGTTTGTGAGCGCGGTGAATCCGGCGTCTGGCAGGCGGTGAAAAACCTCCCGCTCGCCGTCACAGATTTCAACACGCTGCAACCCGTGGCCATGAACGCATCCTCGGCCAACACTTTGTCCCTGATTGGCGCCAACAGCATCGGCTGGCTCAACCCCGCCGGCCAGACCTGGGAACTGAC
>JAJNBN010000453.1 GCA_021156225.1 Verrucomicrobiota bacterium
CAGAGCCAGCAGAAATCCCAGGCTTTAAGGGCTCAACTGGAAGGTCAGCGAGGCGACTTCATACCGGTGGAACTCCAAGCCACGTATCAAGGCGACGGTGTCTATCTCGTGAGCATCCGCAGTGTGTTCACGGAGATTGTAGACCAGTTCGCCGCCCAGCAGGTGCATATCTTGGAGATGCTAGCCCGAGGCAAACCACAGGAGGAAGTTCTAACCGGCCTTGTAACCCTAATCGAAAGCGTTCTGGCGGGAGCGACTGGCTCCATTCTATTGCTCGATCCAGTTAAAAAGTGTCTTCGCCACGGAGCTGCACCCAGCCTGCCTGAAGCTTACAATCTGGCGCTGGATGGATTGGTCATCGGCCCTACGGTCGGCTCCTGCGGTTCTGCCTTATTCCATACGCGGCGAGTAGTGACGAAGGATATCAATTCCGACCCCCTCTGGGCAGATTACCGGTCACTGATTCTGCCCTTAGGATATCGGGCCTGCTGGTCTACGCCGTTTTACGCGGAAGATGGCAGACCGCTCGGAACCTTCGGCATCTACTATCGGGAAGAACGTGCGCCCCAGCCTTACGAGGAAGCAATCCTGGACGCGGCCTCACACCTGGCATCCGTAGTTGTAAGCCATCACCTCAATCAAAAAAGACTCCACGATGTCTTGGGGGCGCTAAAGCAGAACGAAGAGCGGCTGCAGGGAACTTTTGATCTGGTGAACGACGGCATTTTCATCCACGACAGCGAGACCGGAGCCATCGTAGACGCGAACGAGCGCGCCGTGGAAATGTACGGCTGGACGAAGGAGGAGATCAAACGCCTGAAAGTGGGAGACTTGAGCTCGGGAGCGGGCCCTTACACGCATGAGGAGGCGATGAAATGGATCCAGCGAGCGCGCGTCGAAGGGCCACAAATCTTCGAGTGGCGGGCAAAACACCGCAGCGGAACGCTTTTCTGGGTGGAGGTAAATCTCCGGTACGCGCAATTGGGTGAACACAACCGCGTATTGGTAACGGCGCGCGACATCCGGCAGAGAAAACTCATCGAAGAACGGCTGGAACTGGCCTTGCGCGGGGCGGACCTGGGACTGTGGGACTGGGATGTGACAACGGGGAATGTCATTTTTGGTGACCGCTGGATAACGATGCTCGGTTATGAAGTCACGGACCTGCCTAACACAGTCGGGACTTGGCGGAATTTATTGCATCCCGAGGACGTTGCGTCCGCCGAGAAAGCATTGAGTGAGCATTTGAGCGGCAAGACCAAACAGTACAACGTGGAGTTTCGCCTGCGCACAAAGAATGGTGGATGGCGGTGGATACAGTCCCGAGGGCGAGTGACAGAATGGTCCTCGCAATGCCAGCCATTACGGATGACGGGAACTCATTTGGATATCCACGCCCGCAAAACGGCTGAGGAAGAATTGCAGCGCAGTCAAAAACGCTATGAACTAGTGCTGGCAGGCTCGGGAGCCGGACTGTGGGATTGGAATCTGGACACGGATGAATGCTACTTTTCCGCCCGTTTCAGGGAGATGCTGGGGCTTTCCGAGGCGGAGTTCCCGAATCACTTCAATTCGTTCCTAGAACGATTGCATCCCGATGATGTCCCCCGGATGCGGCAGTCCGTAACCGACCACATCAGCCAACGGATCCCCTGCGAGAATGAATACCGGCTGCGCACGAAAAATGGTGATTACCGGTGGTTTCACGCCTCCGGTCAGGCAACCTACGACGCCGAGGGAAAAGCGCATCAGATGGCAGGTTCATTGATCGATGTCCATGAGCGGCGTTCCGCCGAGGAACACATGCGGGAGAATCAACGGGTGCTGGAGACTTTGTTCAGCAACCTCGTGGGCATGGCGTATCGCTGCCGGATCGACGAGCATTGGACAATGGAGTTCGTAAGCCGCGGTTGTTTGCAACTGACCGGCTATGCGCCTGAGGATCTAATCGGCAACCGGCAAATAAGCTACGAGGAAATCACCCATCCCGAGGACCGCCGTCGGGTGCGGGATGAAATCTACGCGGGCCTCAGTCAAGGAAGGCAATTTGAACTGTCTTACCGCATCGTCACTGCGAATGGCACGGAACGCAGCGTCTGGGAACGGGGTATTGGCATCAAATCCGCTGAGGGCAAACTGGAATTTCTGGAAGGGTTTATCACAGACATCACGGATATCCGGCAATCCCAGGACAAGATCGCTGAGCAGGCCGCCCTGCTTGACGAGGCTCAAGACGCCATCATCGTGCGGGATCTGCGGGGTGTGGTGACGTATTGGAATCAAGGTGCCACCCGGATGTACGGCTGGAGTCCTGCTGAAACTCTGGGCCGACCGGTATTGGAACTGTTCTACCGAGATGAAGCGGCCTACCTCAGTGCCATGCATAAGCTGCTCGATCATGGCGAATGGTCCGGGGAGTTGCATCATTTCACCCGGGCAGGCCGCGAACTCACGGTGGAAGCAAGGTGGACCCTTTTGCGGGACGAGAAAGGAAATCCGAAATCCGTGCTGACGATCAACACGGACATGACAGAGAAAAAACGGCTGGAAGCACAGTTCCTCCGGGCTCAGCGGATGGAAAGCATCGGCACGCTGGCTGGCGGCATCGCGCATGACCTGAACAATGTGCTCGCGCCGATCATTATGTCCATTGACCTGCTTAAGCTTTCCACGCGCAGCAAGGAAGACATGGATTTGCTGAACCAGATGGATACCAGCGCGCACCGGGGAGCGGACCTGGTGCGACAGGTGCTTTCATTTGCCCGGGGTGTCGGTGGACGTCGCGTCAGCATCAATCCTTCCTACCTGATCAAAGAAGTATCGAAGATCGTGAAGGAGACTTTTCCGAAATCGATCGTCATCCGCACTCCGCGCACGGGTGAACCCGGCCTGGTATCTGGTGACCCGACGCAGCTGCATCAAGTCCTGCTCAACCTGTGTGTGAACGCCCGTGATGCGATGCCACACGGCGGCACATTGGCTCTTCTGGCGGAAAATGTGGAAATCGATGTGGCCAAAGCCGCCCAAATGGAAAACGCCCAGACCGGATTTTTCGTGCGGTTCACT
Organism: Verrucomicrobiota bacterium; assembly: GCA_021156225.1. Classification (GTDB taxonomy): domain Bacteria; phylum Verrucomicrobiota; class Verrucomicrobiia; order Limisphaerales; family JAEYXS01; genus JAEYXS01. The sequence continues at coordinate 3,067 of JAJNBN010000453.1, forward strand.
GTAGAGGACACCGGCACCGGTATTCCCCATGAGGTGTTGGGGAAAATATTTGAACCGTTTTTCACGACCAAAGAGATCGGTAAAGGCACGGGCCTCGGCCTCTCGACGGTGCTGGCCATTGTGCGCAGCCACGGTGGGTTCATTCACGTAGAGAGCGCTCTGGAAAAAGGGAGCCGTTTCCACGTATTTCTGCCCACCAGCAACCAGCAGGCCGACGGAAGTCCATTGACCGCAACCACCAGTATTCCCCGGGGACACGGTGAATGCATCATGGTGGTGGATGACGAAACGGCAGTCCGCTCGGTGGTAAAGAACACGTTGGAGGCGTACGGATATACCGTCCTGACCGCGGAAAACGGGGCTGATGGAGTGGCCCTGTATGAAAAGGAAGCCAAACGCATCCGGGCCATTATCACGGATATGATGATGCCGGTAATGGATGGTCCGGCAATGATAGGCAAGCTGCGCCAGTTGAATGTCCGGCAGCCGATCATCGCCTCCAGCGGCCTGGCGGAAAGTATCAATATCGGCCGGGCCACTGCCGCTGGAGTGGATCATTTTCTGGCCAAACCATTCTCTGCGGAAATCTTGTTACGCACGGTGCATGAGGTGCTCACCGAGGCCGCGGAGACCCCGCCGCCGAAGGAAACCGGGACGCCATGAGATACCAGCGGAAGAATTTTTCGGCTTTGAAGCCATCCGCCTTCCCACCTATGCTCCGCCCGTGTCCGCCGCAGATATGCAGCCAATAGATGCCACCACACGCTTTTGCGCAGTGTATGGGCATCCCATCGCCCACTCGGCCTCCCCGGCGATGCAGAATGCTGGCATCGCCGCTCTGGGACTGAACTGGCGTTA
>JAJNBN010000019.1 GCA_021156225.1 Verrucomicrobiota bacterium
GAGTTCTCAGTTTTAAGTTTTGAATTGAGGAGCAGAAAGAGAAATCCCGGAAACCTCAAGCCAGTGATGCATTGGCGTCAAAATGGCGATCCTTATGGAGTCATTGCGGATATGTGAGTGTATCGGGCGTATGGATCAGGGTCCGTAAGCCGGAGCGGGGAACGGGACGTCGGCCGAGAATGGGACCGGGGAATCCTTAGTAGCCACTGCGGAACCGGCCGGGTCAGGGACGTGCGCTGAATTTGAACTCTCAATCGTAGAGGGGGAGAACACGATGCTTCACAGAGGTTGGATGGTTTCATTGTTCTTTGAAATAGTTCCTAGAGACGATCTGAAAAGATGTCTTAAGGCGTCTGCTGGTCTAAATCGGACAGGGCGTTGTTGCGGCTCAGTCACAGATCTTGTGATTGATATGCTCCTTCGCCGCGCCTAGCCCCGTCCGATTTATCCTGCGCAGCCACCCCAAGCCCTCTTTTCAGAGCGTCTCCGCCTGAGTCGGGAATGACGAAGGTGTTTTGAAGTGGCTGGCGAGGGTTTGGTCCGGTGAGGGTGGACTGGTTGCTAGAGTACCGCAGGACAGGAGGCAATCGCGCAGGAAACATAAAACGGATCAGACGGGAAGGCGCGCTTCCCGTCTTACGGCGGTGGCTACGGTTTGGGATGGTGTTTATTCTGCCTTGTCCATTTCTTGAAATGGGCGAGAGTTAAGCCGTGTCGCGTCCGCGCATAGTATCGTTGTTGCCCAGTGCCACGGAGATCGTGGCGGCGCTGGGCTTGGGGCCGTATCTGGTGGGGCGGTCGCATGAGTGTGACTTCCCGGAATCGGTGGCGACTTTGCCGGCGTGTTCGCGGGCGAATGTGAATACGAGCGCGGGGAGTGCGGCGATCGATACGGAGGTGAAGTCGCTCTTGGAGAAGGGCTTATCTCTCTACGCGATCGACCTGGATAAGCTGAAGGAGCTGAAGCCCACGCACATCATCACGCAGGCCCAGTGTGAAGTGTGCGCGGTGACGGTGGATGAGGTGGAGGAGGCGGCGCAGAGTTTGCTCCCATCGCAACCGAAGGTGATCTCGCTCTCGCCGAAACGGTTCGCGGACTTGTGGACGGATATGGCGCAGGTGGCGCAGGCGTTCAACGCGATGGATGAAGCGAAGCCGATCATCAAGGAGTACAAGATGCGGTGCGTGGAGGTCATCGAGAAGGCGTGTCTGGTGAAGACGCGGCCGAAGGTGGCGTGCATCGAGTGGCTGGATCCTCTGATGGCGGCGGGGAACTGGGTGCCGGAGATGATCGAGCTGGCGGGTGGGATATCGCTTTTCGGTGAGGCGGGCAAGCACTCGCCGTGGATCAACTGGAGTGTGGTGCAGGAGCATGATCCGGAGATCTTGCTGGTGATGCCGTGCGGGTTCGATCTGGAGCGAACGCGGGCAGAGGTGAATTCGCTGATCAAGCAGCCGCACTGGAACGATCTGCAAGCGGTGAAGAACGGCAAGGTCTTCATGATCGATGGGAACAGTTACTTCAATCGGCCAGGGCCGCGGTTGGTGGATTCGCTGGAGATTCTGGCGGAGCTGATGCACCCGGATATGTTTGAGGCGAAGTATGAGGGAGTCGGGTGGGAGAAGTTTGTGGTGTGAGCCGGGTGGATTGCACCCACGGGCCAATATGGGGTAGGAGACATTGAACGCCCAACGTCGAGCAGCGAGAGAAGAGGGAAGGGGGATTCGAGGACGACGACGAGAACGAGGAGGATTACGAACCCGGCTGCTGGTGGTTGAACGCGACGCACTCTTCGTAGCGCACACCGTTACCACCAAAGATATCGAGGGCGGAACCGATGGTGAGATCGACACGACCGTGACTGGCTTGTGCGACTTGTTGCAGGTCTTCCAAGGACCTTGCGCCGCCCGCATAGGTGGTGGGGATGGGCGTCCACTGGCCGAGACGTTTCACGAGTTCGAGATCGACGCCTTGGCAGAGTCCCTCGACATCGACAGCGTGGATGAGGAATTCATCGCAGGAGGTGGCGAGGGTTTGCAAGGTGGCTTGGGTAACGCGGAGGTCGGTGAACTTCTGCCAGCGATCGGTGACGACGAAGTACTCACCAGCGCGCACGCGGCAACTGAGGTCGAGGACGAGGCGGGATTTGCCGATGAGCTGGACGAGTTCGGCCAGGCGGGCTTCATCAAGACGGCCTTCGCGAAAGACCCAGGAGGTAACGATGACGTGAGAAGCGCCGGCATCGAGGTAGCTGCGGGCGTTCGTAGCGTTGATGCCACCGCCAACGTGCAGGCCACCGGGATAAGCGCCGAGGGCGGCCTTCGCGGCGGATTCATTGCCGGAGCCGAGCATGATGACGTGGCCGCCTTTGAGGCCATCGCGCCGGTAGAGTTCCGCGTAGAAAGAACTGGGACGTTCGGAGACGAAATTAGTACGCAAGCCAGCGCCATTGTCGGTGAGGGAGCCGCCGACAATCTGCTTCACTTTTCCATCGTGCAAATCAATGCAAGGCCGAAACACGGGGGGAGAGTAGAACTTAAAGACGGTGGCGTCTAGCGGAGTGTGACTAGAGCTGGGAGGCAAACTCGGCGAGTTGCTTGGCGAAGGTGTCGCCTTTGAAATCTTCGAGCACCTGGGCGGAGGCGAAGAGTTGCTTCAGGGGGGCGTCCAGTTTCTTGGCGGTGTCCGCAGGCAGAGCGGCGCTGAGGCGATCAAGGGCGAGCACGAGGCGTTCGGCGCGGCGGGCGGCGAGGGGTTGGGCGACTTTGCCGTGGAGTTCGTTGCCGATGGAGGAAAGACGTTTCAGCAATTGCAGCGTTTGCGTCTCGTTCCATTCGGCATCGGAGGTTTCTTTGGCGAGTTGATCGGCGATGCGATGGACGGCTTCGAGGTTTGCCTTGCCGGTTTCGTCTGAGAGGGGAACGAGGTGATCGGCAGTGCCGGAAACGACGCGGGCTTGCTGCACGAGCCACTTGAGCGCCTGCCAGCGGAGGACGACATTGGGCTCAGGATTTTTCTCGCGCTGCAATTGGGCGGTGAGTTCGCGCAAAGCGACCGCTTGACCGGTGAGCCAAGCTTGGCCGCGATGATAATCATGCTTCTCCTGCCAGTGCCGGGGCTGAGACTGTGTCTGGCCATCCAGCTCGAAAATCAATTCCGGATGCCCGGCTTTTAACAAGTCTGAAGAGAGCGCCTGATGGCAGGCGACGCAACTGTTCGCGCGAATGTAAAGATGGTGTAAATCTCTCATTCCCGCCGTGACGCGTTGGGCGTGTGAATAATCGGGACGCGTGTGGGAACGTTGCCAGTTGCTCGCGGCACCATGGCAGGACTCGCACGAGACGCTTTCGATGGCCTTGAGCGGCGTGCTCATCAGGTTGGCGGGCAATGCATGAAATGGTGCGTGGCAGGAAGTGCATTGCAGATTCTGCGCCGCATCGCCCAGCTTCAGATCCTCGGCCATACGAGCGGAACGGGCTGTGTTTAGCGTGGAAAATGCTTTGGAGTGCGGATCGGAATGTTTCCAGAATTGAAACTGAAAGTGTTTCGGATCAGCGCCGCCGTGGCATCCGGCGGTGGCGCAAGTCTCGACGCCGACGAATTTCGCCGGCACCGGTTCGGCGGCAGACGAGGCATCCGCCAACGTGATGAATAAGGCCGCAGAAACTACGCGCGAGAGTGTATAAGAAAAGGTCACTCTGCGGCGGTTATTGTTAAGCTTTGTAAAGATGTGAATGAAACGCAACATAAGCATTTACTTGCGCCAAGGGCAGTTGTTAATGGATGTAACAGTTGATTGCAAATGAATCCCGCTGAAATCGAAATCATGCGGCAAGCCAGCTTCGCCAGCGCGGTGGGCTGGCTGTTTCTCGGCGGCTTGGGTGTCCACCTCGTTTTGCAAGTGGTCGGCCAGTTGCGTAATCTCAAATGGCAGCGTGAGCAGGAGGAGATGGCACGCGAAAGATTGCGCTGGGAGATTAAGGCGGCGAGCGCGCAATACGTCCAGGTACAGCAGAGCAGCGCGGCATGGAACGGCTTCCGCAAGTTCAAGATCGCGCAGAAACAGTTCGAATGTGCCGGGGTTTTTTCTTTCTTTCTCGTACCGCACGATGGTAAGCCGCTGCCACCCTTCAAGCCGGGCCAGTATCTCACGTTCCAGCTCAATATCCCAGGGCATGACAAGCCGGTGGTGCGTTGCTATTCGATCTCCGATTCGCCGTTTCACACGAATTACTACCGCGTCACGATCAAACGTGAAGGTGCGCCCAAGGACAAACCGGGCGTTCCGCCCGGACTGGCATCCAGCTACTTCGTGGACCGGTTGCGGGAGGGCGACATCCTTGACGTGAAGGCCCCGGCGGGCCATTTCTATCTCGACCTGGCGCAACCGCAACCCATCGTGCTGCTCTCGGGCGGCGTGGGCATCACGCCGATGTTGAGCATGATGAATGCGATCATCGAGAGCGGTTCCAAGCGGGAGGTCTGGTTTTTCCACGGGGCGCGCAACCGGCTGGAGCACATCCAGCGTTCCTATCTGATGGAGATCGCCGGCCAGTATGAGAACATTCACATCCATATCTGCTACAGCCAGCCGATGGCGGAGGATGTGCAGGGGCGGAATTTTCAACATCATGGACGTCTCACGGTCGAGCTGTTGAAGAGCCTGCTGCCCTCGAATAATTTCCAGTATTTTCTCTGTGGCAATGGCGCGTTCATGCAGACGCTCACCACGGATCTGGAAGCTTGGGGAGTGCCGGAATCGGCCATCCACTTCGAAGCGTTTGGTCCGGCTTCCGTGAAGAAAAAAGCCGCGCCTGCGGCGGCGGCGATGGTGCTCACCGGACCGCAACCGCAGATCACTTTCGCGAAGTCCGGCAAAGTATTTGCCTGGGAACCGGCCATGCTGAACCTGCTGGATTTTGCCCGTGAGAAAGGCATTCGCCTGGATTCCGGCTGCTGTGCGGGCAGTTGCGGAAGCTGCCTGGTGGCCATCCAGTCCGGCAGCGTAGATTATTTGAAGAAACCAGATTCCTCTGTCGAGACAGGCAGTTGCCTCACTTGCATCTGCCGTCCGCAAGGTGACCTCGTGATTGACGCCTGATGCTAGACACCGCTCATTCTGTCGTTGACCGGCCCCAGCGTTGGGACGCGGCGTTCGACCCTGACCTCACGAATGAGGGGGTGGAGCGCTTGCTGAGCCTGCCGCCGTTCAACCGCATGGACCAGGAAGCATTTCCCCGCCGGGTTCCGTTGCGCCAGATTCTCAAGAACGATTGCCGCATCCGGCGGCTCACGCGCGGGGAACTGGTGGTGCGGGAAGGCGACTACGGCACCTCGGCGTTTCTGGTGCTGAACCGTTCGGTGAAGGTGGTCATTTCGGCATTGCCGGCGGAGATCCTCGGCCGGCGCATGCACGAGCGAAAGAACTGGTGGGATGCCCTGAGCCAACTTTGGCAGAATCCGAAAGATTCCGAAGTGCGGCGCAAGGCGCAGCTTGCCCGGGACCAGCGTGTGGGTGCCGTGGCGGGTGCCGGCAAGCAGGTGCGCATTTTTTTGCAGGACGTTCCGACCATTCTTAATGAGCATCGCACCGCCAGCCTTGTGGCGGGTGATATCTTCGGGGAGATCGCCGCGCTGAGTCGCATGCCCCGGACAAGCACCGTTTTTGCAGAACACGACGGCACCGAACTGCTGGAGATCCGCTGGCAGGGATTGCGGGACCTGATGCGGTTCGACGGCGCCCTGCGGGAACATATCGAGCGCAATTACCGTGAGCGCACCCTCACAGCGCATCTGCGGGAGATGCCCATTTTCCAGTTCCTTACCGATGACCAGTTGCAGGAGGTCATCGCGCAGACACAGTTCGCCACCTACGGCGAGTACGAGTGGAGCGGTGATTACAAACGCATGGCGCAATCGGGTGCGTTGTCCCCGGAGAAAGAACCCGTCGTAGCGCAGGAGGGAGATTATCCCAATGGCGTGGTCCTGGTCCGCGCCGGCTTTGCCCGGTTGAGCCAGCGCTATGGCAGCGGACATCGCACGATCAACTACCTCGGTGCCGGTCGCGAATACGGCCTGCGAGAGATCGCGCATAATTGGCGCAACAAAGAGAGGCCAGTGACACTGCAACACACGTTGCGGGTCATCGGTTACGCCCACCTGATCATCATCCCGACGATCGTGATGGAGAAGGTCGTGTTGCCGACCGTGCCGGGCTCGGAGATACCGCCCGATTTTCACCCTGATGAACTGGTCGGTCATAAAACCACGACCAAGGCCACGGATGCCGGGGCCAAGCTGGGTGCCGAGCTGATGGAGTTTCTCACCGAAAACCGATACTTCAACGGCACCGCCACCATGGTCATCGAGATGGACCGGTGTACGCGTTGTGATGACTGCGTCCGGGCTTGTGCCGCCACGCACGGGAACAATCCGCGTTTCCTCCGTCATGGTCCCATCAGCGGAAAGGTCATGGTGGCCAATGCCTGCATGCACTGTGCGGATCCCGTCTGCATGATCGGCTGCCCCACTGGAGCCATCCATCGCACGAACGTCGGCGGTGAGGTGGTCATCAACCAGGCCACGTGCATCGGCTGCAACGCCTGTGCGAACAATTGTCCTTACGAAGCCATTCGCATGGTAGAGATCCGGGATGAATCGGGCGCCTTCATGGTGGACCAGGAATTGCGCCCCATCACGAAAGCGACCAAGTGTGACCTCTGCTCGGAACAGTTGACTGGTCCGGCCTGTGAACGCGCCTGTCCACATGGCGCACTCAAACGGGTGAACATGAACGACCTCGACTCCTTTGCCAAATGGCTCAAGCGGTAACCTTCATGCAGCGGCGTCAGGCGAAAGCCATCCTCCTCCTGTGCGGAGGCGGGTTGCTGCTGCTGCTGTATTTTCTTTTCGAGTTCCGGTTTCCCAGGATCACGTTTGTTTCCGGCTGGGTGCTGCTCATCCTGATGTTTCTGCTTACCGCCTATAATGGCCGGAAAAAGCTGCCTTTCCTCCCGACGCTCAGTTCAGAAGCATGGTTGCAGGTACACATCTATGCGGGGCTGCTCACGGCCTTGATCTTTGGGATGCACCTGCGTTTCCGGCTGCCCACCGGCGCATTTGAATCGCTGCTCGCCCTGCTGTTTGTGCTCGTGACGCTCAGTGGCCTCGGCGGTTTGTGGTTGAGCCGCAGTTTGCCCAAGCGGCTGACGACTGTGGGCGGGGAAGTGATCTTTGAACGGATCCCATTTGAGCGGAAAAAGATCCGCGAAACGGTCCGGAACCTCGCGCTGGCCTCCGTGAGCAAGAGCAAGTCCACCACTATGGCCGATTTTTACACGGCCGAGCTGGATTCTTTTTTTGCGCGCCCCTGTTTTTTCCTGGAACACCTGCTGGACTCGAACATCCAGTTCAACCGCCTGCTGCGGCGGACCACCGAGCTGAACCGCTTTCTCGGCCTGAATGAACGGGCAGACATGGAGGAGATCATCCGCCTGTTGCAGGCCAAGTACCGGCTGGACCATCATTACAGCCTGCAACTGGCGCTCAAGCTGTGGTTGTTCATCCACATCCCTTTGACTTACGGCTTGCTCGTCTTTTCAGCCTTACACGTGGCGCTGGTGTATGCCTTCAGCAGTGCCGCCGGATAAAAGATGGATCGCGGAAATTCCAACCAGGACAATAAAAACTACGCCCGGCCAAACCAGAAATGGGAATGTGGCTGGACGTGTGACGGCTGGGCGTGCCGCGTCGGGCCATCCGCCAAGGGCGAGTGCCGGGCCACCTTCGAATGCCGCCCCGTGCTCGAACGCAAGGAAGGGGAAGCCAAGGGACGCTGGCGCTGTTCCCGCCCGACCGAACATGGCGGACCTTGTGAAACGGGACCGACACCTGAGGGCGTATGTTGCAAGCAGATCCCGAAATGCCGGCCCAAACGCAGTCTGCGCGCCAAACGCGGCATGCTCTGTCTGCTGACGGTTACGTTCTGCTTGGGATTGCTTCTGGCCTTCGGCGGGAACAACAAGACTCGCTGGCAGTTCCTGTCACCGGGCAAACTTTCCACCGCGCATCAAAGCGAGGCGTTCAAGCGCATGGAGCGCGAACATTTTGGCAAGAGTGAGAACGGGTGTGCGGGCTGTCATGGGGCTGCCCGGGCCGATAATCCCGGCTGGTTGCAGCATACGTTCAATGCCTCGCCTTCACCTTGGAATGTCGTGGACGCCGTCACTTTTGATCATCGCTCTTTGACCAAGGTGGACGCCTCTTGCGCGAAGTGTCATCAGAACCATTCCTTCCATCAGCCCAACCTGACACACGATTATTCCTGCGCCGCCTGTCATGTGGAGCACCGCGGCAAGGGCCGTATCTCACCCCCCGCAGATAATCATTGTGTGGCCTGCCATGGCGATAAGAAGGACATGCTGGCCGCCAGCGAACTGGGAAAAAATCTGCCTCCCGAACGGTTCAAATTCCAGCAGGCTGGATTGCTCGCCAGCATAGTGTCAGCCCGTCCGGCGGAGGGATACACCCAGGTCATCCGCAATTTTCATAAGGATCATCCGGAGTTTCAGATCCATCGCGAGCGGGCCAAGGATACCAATTCACTCCGTTTCAATCACGCCGCGCATTTTGGTGCGGGCATCCCCAAGCTGAACGGCCGCAGCCTGGAATGCGCCAGTTGTCATCAGCCAGATGCCTCCCAGGTGCGGTTCCTGCCCATCAAGTTTGAGCAACATTGCCAGAGCTGCCATTCGTTGCAGTTTGATCCCCGCAATCCCCAGCTCCAGCTTCCTCACGGCGATACGGAAGGCGTGCGCGCGTTCTTGCGCAGCTTGCCGCGTCAATACGCAGATCTGGCGGCGCGCCAGGGCATGACCCGCACTGAAGATCAGAACCGTTTTTCCCAAGAGCAGTTGCGTGGTCTGCGTGAACTGTTTCCCACGGGCGAGGAACTGGAGCGCTCCGTGTTGATGACGGGCGATCGCAACAGTGTGGTCGATACGGCCACGACCCAACACGGGCATTTCGTGGGTTGTGTCTATTGCCACACTCCGGGAGTGACGGCTGCGGGCCTGCCGATGATGCAAAAGCCGTTCATCCCAGATCGTTGGATGCCGCACGCGCGCTTTAATCACCAGCCGCACACGCACATGGCCTGCACGGAATGTCATCCGGCACAGGGCAGTCGCGCGACGTCAGACATCCTGTTGCCGCGCAAGGAAAATTGTATCTCCTGTCACAGTCCAAAGGGTGGCGTGCCGAACTCCTGCGTCACGTGCCATGGTTACCATAATTTCCCGGCGAAACCATGAACCGCGCGAAACATCAGCGCCGGTCACAAAGCCGGATTGCGGGGGAATTTCACGAAGGGCAGCCGCGCTCCGCGATGAATGGTGCGGTCTCCGCGAATTGCCTCGGGGGGCAGGAAAATACCGTTGAGTGCCGCTGCTCCGGCAGCAGCCACGAGATCATCCTGATCAATGCCGTCACCGCTGACACCGATGGCACCGATCAAAACGCCATTGCGATACAGCGGCACGCCACCCGCGAAGATCGTGATGCCATTAGGCAGATTGCCATTGGGCGCTCCGGGAACTGGACCAGCATCAGTAGTGACCACCGCACCGTTCAACGGATTGGTGACATTCTGCGGAAAGAGCGAAAAACGCTCCTGCAAGCCAAGGAAGATTCCGGCCGTGGTGCTGTCAATGCCCGGAGGATAGAAGCGTTGCGCCATGAAGCCGACCGTGCGGGTGGAATAAGCGCGCGTGCCGCTGGAGAAGAAGAGCGCGGTGCGGGCCTTCTGCACCGAGACATCCCAACTGAATCGCGTGGCATCGGGCGAGGTGCCATAGCTGCCCAAGACGACGGGCGGCTGGCCATCCACGTTCGGGTTGTTCACCACCGAGATGAAGCATTGCATCTGGCTGCCGCGGGGAAGACGGATGCCAGCGCGCGTCGTGCGGGCTTTTTCCGCAGCCGCAATGATGATGGCAGTGACTTCCGGAGCGGTGAGCCGCGTTTCACCGTTCGGCAAAGCGACAGCAGAAGGGTCAGCGATAATAGGGTTCCGCAGTTCGCCGGTAGTTCCGCCCAGACTGGCCGCAGGGAAAACCAGCGCGGGGCTCGCCACGACTGGATAAGCCGCGAAGTTCACGCCGATGCCGCCCAAAGGAGTGACCGGACCCAGAGTAGTGCTGGATTCTACATACGGAATCCGAATGCCATCGATGAACACACCGGAGCCGCGAATCTCGCTGGCCGGTGCGAAACCAGTCTGGCCCGCGAGCGCGACATCTTCATCGATATCCGCAGCGAGCACAGTTTGCGGCGTGATGTCCGTAGCGCCATCGCCATCACCCGCCACACCCACACCGCCGATGAGCAAGCCGCCGGCATACAGGGGAACGCCACCTGCCGTGCCGGCCAGGCCGCCAGTCACGGGAGTAGGAACTACTCCGCCATTCGTGCCGCTGGGTGGACCGGGAACAAAAGTGCCGGGATCTTTAAAACGGTTGATATCCGAGAAGGGCAGGTTGGAAAAGTTCACCCCTACGAGCGGTCCGGGTGGACGATTCAAGACGCCCGGTGGAAAATTCTGCTGCACGATGAAACCTGCCGTGCGCGTGGTGAAGGCGTGCTGATCGCTGCTGAGGAAGGCCGCGGTGCCTGCCTTTGCGATGGCGTTCGCGACGAGATTAGTGAAGGCCGCAGTGGTGGGCGTCGTGCCATTCACGCTCCAGACACCGAGCACGTAACCTTCGCGATCCGTCACGGCGATCACGCTGTTCGGCGAGACTTGCGCGGCACGGGTGGCTGCTTGCGCGAGCACCGTTTGCACTTGGCCCACGGTCATCGCGGCGTGGCTGGTGGCAGCGACAGCGAGACAACTGAGAATCGTTGGGAGCAGCAGTTTTCGAAACATGAGAACGCCGTATGGCAGAGCCACCATAATAGTGGCGCACGCGTTCGGCAAGCGTTGCGAAGGGAGAACGCCTGAAAATCCGTCCTCCATTTTGTTCTCATGCACGTGTCTGCGTGACGTTGGCGGGAGCCATTGCCGGTTGGAGTGCCGTCGCGGCGGAAAAACCGGCTTCTGCTCCCTGGACCCAAGGGGCGACCAACCAGTTCACGGGCAAGGTTTCGCCGTATCGCGAGCTAGTCGTGGCGCCGCCAGCCTTGTCGCCAGACGTGTTTTCACCGGACCCGATCTGGGTGCCGCCTTTTCCGGGCACGACTTTGTATCGTAACCGACCAGCATTTATCCCGCGTATCGATTTGAGCTTTGGTGTGCCGCTATCGCCAGAGAAGTTCAATCCTGATCCTGCGGCAGAACCGCTCAAACTGCCGCTGCAACCGGCGGAAGGTCCACTGCGTCCAGTTATCCGGGAGACTGGCCCACCAGCGCCCCAGCCGCCGACACAGTTCAATCCCGATCCCGGCGCGGTGAACAAGCCGCCGAGTGAGCCTTACTTCCGCAATGACCCCCGCCTGCCTCCGTTGTTTGGCGAAGAACCTTTGCCGGCCAATCTGGCTCTGCCAAGCGAGCCGGTGCGATTGTTCGAAGTGCTGCCGTTCATGCCGCCCACAGTATTCGGCTGGCAGCCGTTGGAAAATGCGTTTCGCCTGCCTCGCACGCCCGTACGGCGCGTGATGCTGGAGCCTACGGAAGCAGCGGCAACACCTTATGGCGATGAGCCATTGCCTAAAGAGCTGCAACTGCCCCGGGGCGATCTCTGGCGCATCCTGCCGACGCATCCGCATTTCTCTAACAACGGCCTGCGCCATGATCCAGAGGCAGCCCTGCCGCCCAACACTGAGGTGAAAGAGAACCGCTGGCGCGTGCCCTTCACGCCATGGCGACGCTACACGAGCGGAAGTATCGAGACGCCGTATCAGAATGAGCGCCCGTATCTCTGGCATCCGTATCGGCAGAGTTATCTGAAGGGGGACGCGCCCATCATCGGGCAGGACATCTTCATGAACTTGACCGCCTCCACGCTCACCGAAGTGGAGGCGCGGCGCATCCCAGTGCCCAGCGGCATCAGCTCGGCCTTGCCCGGCGCCGCCGAGTTTTTCGGTCGTGGCGAACAGCTCTCCATCCAGAACAACATCTCGTTCGCGGTCGATCTGTTCAAAGGCGAGACGGCGTTCAAACCTGTGGAATGGCTGGTGCGCTTGCAGCCGGTCTTCAACATCAACCACGTTTATACCAAAGAGGTTGGCGTAGTGTCGCCCGATGCGCGCGGGCAATTGGCAGGTGGCCCGGGCAATAATCAGCCACCCCCGAACAACGGTGGCGTGGTCAACCCCGGTGACATCGACGCCATTTTAAATGGGCAGGTGGTGAACGGAGGCAATCTCACCGGCGAGAAGAACACCGTGCGCACGCGTGACCATTGGGCGCTGCAAGAGGCGTTCGCCGAAGTTCATATCAGCGACCTCACGGATAACTACGATTTCATCGCGTTCCGTGGGGGCAACCAGACCTTCATCAGTGATTTTCGCGGGTTAATCTTTAATGACACGAACCTCGGCTTCCGGCTCTTTGGCAATGCGTGGAATAATCGCATCCAGTATAACGCCATCGGCTTCGACATGCGGGAGAAGGATACGAATTCGGACCTGAACACGTTCGATGCGCGCAATCAGAACGTCATCATCGGAAACGTCTATTGGCAGGATTTTCTGTTCAAAGGCTACACAGCGCAACTGAGCTTCCACGCGAACCTGGATCAGTCCGACGTTCATTATGACCGGAATGGCGGCATCGTGCGTCCGGCTCCGCTGGGTTCGGTGCGGGCGCATGATGTGAACGCCTATTACCTCGGCTGGGCGGGGGATGGCCACATTGGCCGCTGGAATGTCTCCCACGCGCTCTACTATGCCTTTGGTGAAGATGAGTTCAACGGCCTCGCCGGACAAGAAACCGACATCTCCGCATGGATGGCGGCGCTGGAAGTTTCCTATGACCGCGATTGGCTGCGCTACAAGGCCTCAGTGATCTTTGCCTCCGGTGACAATGATGCGGATGATGGAAACGCGAATGGCTTCGACACCATCGTGGACAATCCGAACTTCATCGGTGGTCCATTCAGTTTTTACGTGCGCCAAGGTTTTAATCTCGGCGGCACTTTGGTAAACTTGAAACAGCGCAACAGCCTGGTGCCGAACTTGCGCACCAGTAAAACGCAGGGGCAGGCTAATTTCGTGAACCCAGGCGTGTTCATCGCCGGGCTGGGATTGGAAGCGGAAGTGACGCCGAAGCTGAAAGCCTTTGGCAATGCGAACTACATCCGCTTCGTGGCGATGGATACGATCAAGACAGCGTTACTCACGGACAAGATCGATTACGAACTGGGATGGGACTTCAGTGTGGGTGTGCAGTATCGGCCGTTTTTGACGGACAATGTGATCCTGTCCACTGGCTTCGGTGTGCTGATACCGGGGCAGGGTTACAAAGATATCTACAAAACGAACCCGGAACCGGTTCCGGGTTTTGGCTCCGTGAGCAATCGCGGGGAAGTGGACAGTTTTTTATACAGCGCCGTGCTGGCGCTGACTTTGACTTACTGATTTACCATGAAACAGATGAAAATCTTGCTGACATGGCTGGTGCTGGCGTTGGCCGCCACCGGATCGCTGTGGGCTGCCGAGGTGAGCACAGGTTACGGGCCACCAATCTCCGTGCCGATCGAGATTCCAGCGGAGCCGCGCCCGTTGCCGGCGGTCAATTGGATCGATCAATCACGCGAAGCCGCGCACATGAAGAGCCGTGGTTGCATCGAATGCCATAAGGGTTCGGATAACCATACAATGCACAAGTCACCCAATGTGGTCTTGGGATGCACCGATTGTCATGGTGGCAATCCCGCTCCGGGATTGACCATGCGCAAGGCCCACGTGGAACCGCGCTTCCCTGACTTATGGGTGACCTCCGCCAATCCGAATGATTCATCCGTGTTGTTGAATCACGAATCGCCCGAGTTCGTTCAGTTTGTGAATCCCGGTGACTTGCGCGTGGCGAACAAGGCGTGCGGCCTGTGTCATGAGAAGGAAGCCCGTGATGTGGGCCACAGCATGATGCGGCATGGAGCGATGCTTTGGGGCGCGGCTCTCTATAACAACGGCAGCACGCCGAATAAGAACTACAATTACGGTCAGGCATATGGTCCGGATGGAGTGCCTTTGCGTTTGGTGAATCCCACACCGGTCACGCCTGAAGATACGAAGTATCGCGGCATTGTGCCATTCCTTGACCCCTTACCGCGTTTCGCCTTGAGCCAGCCCGGCAACATTCTGCGCATCTTCGAGAAGGGCGGAGAAAAACAATTGCAGCTAGGTGTGCCCACCGTGACTGAACCGCCGGGCAAGCCGATCCGGCGTTTGTCTGATCGTGGTTTGGGCACGCTGAACCGCATCGATCCAGTATTCCTGAATCTGCAGAAGACGCGGCTGCATGATCCGTTGCTCGACTTCATGGGGTCGAACAATCATCCGGGTGATTATCGATCGAGCGGTTGCACGGCGTGTCACGTGGTTTACGCGAATGACCGGTCGCCCACGCATTCGAGTTGGTATTTTAAGTATGGGCATCAGGGACTGAGCTTTAGTGGTGATGAATCCATCCGCAAGAATGAGCGAGGGCATCCGATCAAGCATGAGTTCACGCGGGCCATCCCGACGAGCCAGTGCATGAACTGTCACATGCACCAGG
>JAJNBN010000454.1 GCA_021156225.1 Verrucomicrobiota bacterium
CATGAATACCGGGCTCCAAATAACCTCATAATGAGGAGTTTAAGCGAAATGATCCCGCCCGGGGAAGAAGTGCGGGGAAAGCGGATCGCAGAGAAGGTTGGAAAATAAAAAACCCCAATCATGTGATTGGGGTTTCTTAAAAGAATGGCGGGAGCGACGGGACTCGAACCCGCAACCTCTGCCGTGACAGGGCAGCGCTCTAACCAATTGAGCTACGCCCCCGCGCCAAATAGGAGCCGAGAAAGTAGTGAATGCCCCCCTCCAAGTCAACGGATATTTAGGCGATTTTTTCGACCGCTAATCACCGTATCCAGAAGGGTGTTTCACATGCCATGCCCAGGCACTCGCGACGATCTGTTCCAGCTTCGGGTATTGCGGATTCCAGCCCAATTCCGTCTTCGCCTTAGCCGCCGCTGCTACCAGACGGGGAGGATCACCAGCACGGCGCGGTTTCTCGACCGTCTTGATTGCCTTGCCGCTCACCCGCGCGCAGGTATCGATGACTTCCCGCACCGAATAACCCTCGCCATTGCCGAGGTTGAAGAAGCCACGCTTGCCGGGTTGCAGGGCCAAGATATGCGCCTGCGCCAGATCAAGGATATGAATATAATCCCGGATGCAGGTGCCATCGGGTGTCGGATAGTCCGTGCCGAAGATATCGCACTGCTCCTTCTGCCCCAGCGCCACCTTCAGCACATTGGGAATCAGATGCGTCTCGATGCGATGATCTTCACCGAAGCGGGGTGTGGCACCCGCCGCATTGAAATAACGGAAGGCGACGAACTCCAACCCGTGCGATTGCTCAAACCACAGCAGCATCTTCTCGAAGATGAGCTTGGACTCGCCGTACGGATTCACCGGCTTTTGCGGCGTAGATTCATCCATCGGCACGCGTTCCGGCAAACCATAGGTCGCGCAGGTCGAACTGAAGACGAACTTGCGCACGCCGTTCTCCTTCGCCGCTTCCAGCAGGTTCAACCCATTGGCCACGTTGTTGCGAAAATACTTCGCGGGATTCGTCATCGACTCGCCCACCAGCGCGCTGGCGGCGAAATGGATGACGGCCTCAGTCTTTGCTTGGCCGACGCTCTTGATGACCAAGTCGCGATCACTCAAGCAGCCTTGGATAAAGGTCGCCCGCGGATCGATGGCCGCGCGGTGTCCCTCCGTGAGATTATCGAACACGGTGACCATATGGCCCGCATTCAGCAACTCTTCGACGCAAGCGGACCCGATATAACCAGCACCGCCGGTAACAAAAACGTTCATGTGATCAAGGCAGATGCTTCTTCACGATGCTGGTCCACAGTTTATAGCCTTCCGGCGTCATGTGGAGGCCATCCTCCACCAGCAACTCCGGGCGCGGCTTGCCATCCGTTCCGAGCATCGCGGGAAACACGTCGATGAAGTCGAGGCGTTTGTCTGACTTGCAATAGGCTTCGATGAGGCTGTTCGCCTCCTTCACCTTGTCCACTAGGTTCCAACGCTTGATGCTGGGTTTGATGGCGATGTAGGCGATCTTGGTTTTCTTGTTCGCCGCCCACACTTTCTCAGTGAACGCCTTAAAATCTGCCGCCACGACCTCCGGCGTCTTGCCTCCGCCCAGGTCATTGTCACCTGCATACATCACCACCATCTTGGGTTTATAGGGCGTCACGATGCGGTCCGCGAAGAAGACGGAATCTGAGATGACCGAGCCGCCGAAACCGTGATTCACCACTTTATGTTTCGGGAAGTCCTGCTTCAGCGTGGTCCACTTCTTGATGCTCGAACTGCCTACGAAGATGATGGCGTTCTTCGGCGGTTGGTTGGTTTTGGCCGAGTTTTCCAGCGCGACGATCTCTTTTTCAAAACGGGCGGGATTAAACTTGTTCGTCGTGGCTTCGGCGCCACGGAGGGTCGGCAGGCCCAGTAATAGAGCCAGCGCAACCAATATCATTCTCACATGCATGGGGGTGTTTTGACGCAGAACAGTCCTTTCGGAAAGCGGAAAAGAGGCCACATCGGCGACGCACCTTTCAAAGTTCGGTGTGAGCACTACGGGGGATATCCCCGGATGGCGCAGCCGCTTTCCCCTCGCCTACTGTGACTCACACGAAATCCCGCCGAGGAAAGAATTCGGCCAACCCAGAAATGGGGACCATTAATTTGGCCGGTGAAATTCACCCGCCACTCAGTCCAGTCAATCAAGCAAACTAAAAACAAAGCCTACTATGTCTAAGAAATCAGTATTCTGCATCGCCACCACCCGTCATCAAGCCGAGCAAATCGTCGATCGTCTCAAGGTCGCCAACTTCTCCAATAACGACATCTCCGTACTGTTCCCGGACAAGGACACCACGCGCGATTTCGCGCATGAGAAGAGCACGAAAGCACCGGAAGGCGCGCTTACCGGAGCCAGCACCGGTGGCATCGTCGGTGGCACGTTGGGTTGGATCGCCGGTATCGGCGCACTCGCCATCCCAGGAGTCGGTCCTTTCATCGCTGCCGGACCGATCATGGCCGCACTGAGCGGCGCTGCCATCGGAGCTGCTCTCGGTGGTATCGCGGGCGGATTGATGGGCTTGGGCATTCCCGAGATCGAAGCCAAACGCTACGAAGGCAAGGTCAACGCCGGTAACCTCCTGATCTCGGTCCATACCGAAAACTCCAAGGAGATTGATCAGGCCAAGGATATCTTCACCGCCGCCGGTGCGGAAGACATCTGCGTGACCGAGGAAGCCGCTACGCCCAAGGAAGACCAAGCCACCCCGCGCGCCGCGCATGTGGTCGAGAAATCCTAGTCTGCCATTCATCGTCAAAGTGTCCTGAGGGCAAGTTCACTTGCTCCTGGGACACTTCCCGATCAACCGATAAACTCTCCGGCCCGCTATGATCGCCTTGACCGTCTTGCCGCTGTTTGCCGCGGCGGGGTATTCCCTGATTTATCTCCTCCTGGGAGGGGGCCTCGGCGGAGCCATTGTCATCTTCATCCTCCTAAAAATATTTAAAAAATGAAAAAGCCCACGTCACCCAAACCAGCCACAAAATCCGCCAGTAAAAAGCAACCGTCTGATCCGCGTGAGTTTCCTTTAGCCCGTGATTCCCGTGGATCAGCCGGACGTCAGGAAATCCGCGCCCAGACTCCTCCCGTTTCCTCCCCTCGTCAGTCCAATCGCCCCACCGAAAGAAGCGGGCAAAAACGCTCCTCCAAGGCATGATAAAAATCTCGGCCAATCACCTCAAACGGTATCAGCAAATCGCCCAGCTTCTATGGAAGTATGGCCGTTCCGATCTGGTGAAACAGATGGGTATCGATGATGCCGCTGAACTCCAGACCAGCCAGACGGCCAAACCCGGTGAGGCCGGGCCGGAACAACTTGCTGATGACCTGGAAGCGATGGGGCCAACGTATGTGAAGCTGGGCCAAGTGCTGTCCAGCCGGCCTGACCTGTTGCCTGACGGTTATTTAAAGGCGCTGTCCCGACTGCAGGACAAAGTGAAGCCCTTTGCCTATGAGGAAGTGGAGAAAATCGTAGCCGCCGAGCTGGGAGTCAGAATCTCCAAGGCATTTTCGCGTTTTGATCGCGAGCCGATTGCCGCCGCTTCTTTGGGCCAAGTTCATTCTGCTGCCCTGCGCGATGGACGTCTGGTCGCGGTCAAAGTGCAACGGCCTAATATCCGCCAGCAAATCGCGGATGATTTTGAAGTGCTGGAGCAGATCGCGGAGTTCTTCGACGCCCACACCGAAATGGGAAGGCGTCATCAATTTCTTAAAATTCTGGAACAGTTCCGTCTCACCATTCAGCAGGAGCTGAACTACGAACGGGAAGCACAGAATCTGGTCGCGGTCGGCGAGAACCTGAAAGAGTTCGACCTGATCCAGGTACCGCAGCCGATCGCGGATTATAGTACCCGCTCAGTGCT
>JAJNBN010000455.1 GCA_021156225.1 Verrucomicrobiota bacterium
TGGCAGTTCGGAGGCGAAGAGAAAATTGCAGACGTTGGAAGGTGCGGGGAAGAAGTAGGATCGACGGCATGCATCCGACTTGAGGCTCATTTGAGGTCGAGCAGACGGCGATGGTGTTCGTAGTCATCCAGGAACTTCACTTGCTGACGCGTTTCGATGGCGGCTGGTTCAGCGGCGCGGACTTTCAGTAGAGCGGTGGTGGAGTCGGCTCCTTGCGCGATGAGGTAGGCACCCAGCATGGTTCCGGTGCGTCCCAGTCCCGCGTAGCAATGCACCGCCACGGCCTGCCCGGCTTCACGGTGGTTATTTACAAAGCGGACAAACTCATCGGCTTGGGTAAATTCAGGCGGATGACCATCAGGAATGGGGAGGCAAAGATAGTCCAGCCCGGCAGGACGGTACACATCCTCATCAGAAGGGCTCTTCAAGAGCGACACCACAGCGCGGATGCCGGCATCATGCAACACGGGCAGTTCGTCTTCGTAGGTTCGCAGTAGTGCACCCGGATTCAAACGACGTTCGGGATGGAGGAATGGCATCGGCATGCCAGCAATGACACCGGGGATCAACCACCAGAGAAGGTCGCGTTCGGGTTTGTCGGCCATGGCGCATGATGGCTGCCAATCCTGGTTGCAGCAAGCCGCTGAAATAGCATGGTGCCGATTACATTTCGCATCCGAGTTTCCCATGGGCAGAAAGGGGCGTAGGAGATAGCATCCGTCCCAGAGTTTATGCCGGAACTGGCTCCCAAGAATTTCTTTCAACGTCAGGAAGATGCTCGCGCCAGCAGCCTCCGGCTGATCCCGTTGTTCTTCCTCGCTTTGCTCGGTGTGGTGGCGGCGGTGTATCTGGTCTGGTCTGCCTTCGTTTTTTCCCTCACGGGTATCGTCCGGTATTGGCGAGGGGCTGCTCCAGAGGGGAGTGCCTGGTATTTCCAGTTTTGGGATGCTGACCGGGCGATCATCATCGCGCTCGTTGTTCTGGTCCTGCTTCTTTTCAACAGCATCCGCAAAACCAGGCAATTGCGGGAGGGTGGTCGCGCCGTCGCCCGGTTGTTGCGAGCCACGCGGGTAAATCCGGGAACGGAAGAGCCGGATAAGCGCCGTCTGCTGAATGTCGTGGAGGAGATGTCCGTGGCCTCGGGGGTGCCGGTGCCGGATGTTTACATCTTGGAACACGAGCCATCGATCAATGCGTTCGTCGCCGGACATTCCGTTGATGATATGATCGTCGGCGTGACCGGTGGCGCGGTGAAGTATCTGTCGCGTGATGAACTGCAAGGCGTCATCGCCCATGAATACAGCCATATCTTCAATGGGGACATGGCGCTCAAGATGAGTTTGATGGGCTGGGTCCATGGGCTTTTTGCCGTGACGAGCCTGGCAGATTGGGTGATGGAGGGGCGCAACCGGCAGTTTGAGCGCGAGCTCAATTCTGAGGAGGGGACCTATCTTTCAGGCAGTAATATCTTTGTGGATATCTTCATCACCATCGGGGGTTTTGTGCTGAGCTTCATCGGGTGGCATGGAGCGGTCTTTGGCCGGATGATCAAGGCTGCCGTATCGCGTCAGCGCGAATACCTGGCGGATGCGGCGGCGGTGCAGTTCACGCGCTACCCAGACGGTTTGGCCGGCGCCTTCGAGAAGGTGCATAAGTGGCCGGATGGAGCAAAAGTCGTTTGTCCGCACGCAGAGGAGGCAAGCCACATGTTCTTTGCCGATGCGATGCAGGGGGATGATTTTTTCCTTTTTCTCTCCACCCATCCGCCGATGGGTGAACGCATCCACAGGGTGCGAAACATGATGGGGCGGGCAATTCCCTTGAACGAGATAAGCACTCCATCCGCTGCGGTGCCAGAGGTTCCTAAAAACGCTGAAGCCGCTGCGCGAAAGACGCGAGAAGCCAGTGCACCGATCCGGGTGGAACGTCCGCCGATTTTGCAGGGAACTCCCGCGGATATGCCGTTGCCCAGAGCGTCTGTGCCGGCCTCGCAGGCGATGGAACACGTGGGCATGCCACTCACCGAACATCTGGTCTTTGCGGAAAGACTGCTGGCTACGCTGCCCGTAGAATTGAAAGACGCGGCGCATCATACGGACAAGGCGGCGGCGTTAGTTTTTGCTTTGCTGCTCAGCACTGAAGCAGTCGTGCAGTCACGGCAGCTTGAATTCATCAGCAAAAACCATGATGAGAAGCTTTCCATGCTGGTCGCAGATTTGCACACGCTGTTGCTGGGATTGCCTGCCCATGCACGTGTACCGCTGATCGAGCTTTCCTTGCCGGCCCTGCGCGGCATGAGCGCCGGAGATCACCGGAAATTTGACGGCCTGGTCCGCGATTTGGTGAACAGCGATAATGAACTGGATGTGTTCGAGTTTGCGCTCCAGCATATTTTGAGGCGGCATCTCGGAGCGCATTTTCAGCAGCGGACTGCTCCGCAGATACGCTATCATACCTTGAAGGCCGTCTCGGGGGATGTGTCGGTGTTGCTCTCGCTCCTTGCTTCTGCCGGTCGTGGTGGCTGGCGTGAAGAGTCTTTTAAGAAAGGCGTGAAGAGTTTCAATTCCACCCAAGTGACTTTTCATCTGCAACCGGAAGAACGGTGTTCGCTGAACACACTGGAGGCCGCCCTGAACAACATCCGTGAGGCAGGACCGACGGTGAGGCGTTCGATCCTGCAAGCATGTGCCGAGGTCGTCGCGGCCGATGGAGTTGTCCATGCGGCGGAGGGAGAATTGCTGCGGGCGGTGGCGGATGCGCTGGATTGTCCGATGCCGCCTTTGCTGATTACCAGCGAGTCCGCGCTCGCAGCTTAATCGGAGTTGACTCATTTGAACGGAAGGAGTTTGCTCATGAAGCAGCCCGATTTTATGAAACTTAAAGGAGTTTTGGCCGTTTCACTATTACTGAACTTGGTCGCGCTGGCCTATTTGGGTAGCCGTCCGGCGGCGCTTGTGCCCAAGACGGAGGGAGACTCTCCAGCAAAGGTGGTGACCAAGACGATTACCCGCACGCAAGTAACTACCAATGAAGTGGCGCTGCCGCCCGAACTGGTGCAAATGGACTGGCGTACGGTGGAGGAAGAAGATTTTAAGAAATATATCGCCAATCTGCGCGCGATCAAATGCCCGGAGGAAACAATCCGCGACATCATCATCGCGGATATCAACAAACTCTACGCGGCCAAGTGGCGGGCGTTAAGGCAGCCGACCAAGGACATCAAGTATTGGGAACCGTGGGATTCGACGGCGGAATATTACGACCAGAATCTGAGAAAGCAGAAACGGGAACTGGAAAAGGAGCGGAAAGATCTGGTGATGGAGTTGCTGGGGGTGGATTTCGATTACGAGAGCCGCAAGTATGCGATCGCTTTCACCGGCCTTGAACGGGAGGAAATATTGATGGGTTTTCTGGAGGAAGGGAAGCGGGCAGAAATCACAACCATCCGCAGCAAATCACGTGAGCTGGCGGCGGCCATTCAGGAAAAAGCCAAGAACGGACGTCTCACAGCCGAGGATCAGGCGGAGCTGATCAAGGTCAGAACATGGGAGCAGACGGAAATGAAGAAGCTCCTGACACCGCAGGAATTTGAACAGTACGTGATGCGGGTTTCCATGACCGCCAACAACATCCGTTCGCAATTGGTCGGGTTTGGTCCCAGCGAGCAGGAGTTCACCGCCGTTTTCCGGGCCCAGACCTGGTATAATGACCAGTTCAACAAGAAGGTTCTGACGGGCGCTCCCGAAGAGGCGCAGGAGAGGATAGCGGCGCAGCAACAGATGGACCAGATGGTCAAGCAAGCCTTGGGCGAGGACCGTTACAAGGAGTATCAGCGCAGCAAAGATTACGAGTATCGCGAGCTGGTGCGTTTCACCCAGCAGAATGAACTGCCGATGCAAACTGCC
>JAJNBN010000456.1 GCA_021156225.1 Verrucomicrobiota bacterium
CATGCCGCCACTTCCGTGAAACATGTCACCCCGGAAAAATTCAACACGGTCTGGCACCGCAAACAATTGAGCAGCAGACGTCCCGTCTCATAACGCGCCTCCTCAGGAATCACGGGTGCAGAAACTCCATCTTTCGTCGAACTGCAGTTCCAGCACGCATCAAACGTCTCCTCATGCTTCTCCCCGCATTGTTTACAAGTCCACATGCCCAATGCTTACCCATTCCCACCTTGGTGAACACTTACAATTCCTCGTCCAAAACATAACCCCACAGCAGCTGTCCTGCGTGCGGGATTAGCTGGCATCAACTCTTACTCATTTGCCTATTGGCCCGCCGGTGCAACCGGCCCGGCCTAAGCCAGCTCCAGCCCGCGCATCGTCCCCGTGCTCGTCGCGAACTTGTCCGTCTCCAATCCAAACCGCTGCAACATGCTCACGAACAGGTTCGGCAACGGATAATTATGCACCGTATCAAACGCCAGATGTTGCCCATGCTTGAATCCACCGCCCGCAAAGAGCACCGGCAGATTCGTCGTCACATGCGTGTTCGCGTTGCCGAGGTTCGATCCATACAAAATCATTGAGCGATCCAGCAGCGTATCACCCTGCTCCTTCACGCCCTTCAGCTTGCCGAATAGCTCGGCCAGCAGCTTCATGTGCCACTCATCGATGGCCTTCAACTGCGCCAGCTTCTTGTCGTTCTTACCATGATGCGACAGGCTGTGATACCCATCCGTGATATCCGTGTCCTCCAGTTCCAACACCGGTGAGTTGACGCTATCCAGCAGCAACGTCACTGCGCGCGAGGAATCCGTCTCGAACGCCAGCCGCGCCATCTCATACATCAGACGCACCTTCTCCATATACTCCGCCGGACTTGCCGGATCGAGCGGCGTGGCGATCGGCGCTTTCGGCTTCGGCCGATGCTCCCATTCGCGCGACATCACCATGCGCTGCTCCAGTTCCCGCACACCCGTCAGATATTGGTCCAGCCGATCCCGATCCCGCGCACCCAGATCGCGTTGCAACGACTTCGTCTGATCCGCCACCGCGTCCATGATGCTCTCGCCGAGTTCCAGCTTGCGCACCTGCTGCGCCACCTGCTCCTTCGAGCCCTGCAGGAAAAGTTTCCGGTAAACACTCACCGCGCTCTCCTCACACGGGATCAACACCCCGCCACCCGTCCACGAAAGACTGCGCGAACCTTGCTGCACATTGACGCCCAGCGTCATCGTCGGAAAACGTGTCAGATGCCCGATGCGCTCGCCGATGTATTGATCCAGCGAGATCGTGTTGCGGAACCCGCCACTGCCCGGATGCGGTGCCGCCGTCAGGAAGCAGTTGTCCGCCGGATGCCCGCCATCCACGTCCGGATGCCACACCCCGCTGAACACCGTGAAATCATTCCGGTAATTCTTCAGCAATTCCAGATAAGGCGACGCCTTGTAATCCTTGCCTGCACCCGTCGGGAAAAAGTTCTCTGGCAACAGACCCAGGTTATTGCAGATGCCCAGCATCCGTCGCGGCGCTTGCTTGGCTTCCGCCCGCTCGGCCGCGTTCAGAAACGCCGGCGTCATCGCGTCCAGCAACGGCAGGCCCAGCAGCACACCCGCCCCCTTCAGGAACTGGCGACGCGGCAAAGCGCGCTTCGTGGAGACGAACGAACCCAACATGTCGGTTTGTTTGTTATTCATGTGCTGCTACGTATTTATGCCACGTTTCTTCACTCTCTGCCAACGCTCATTTCTTCAGGAACAAGTCACTCTGCACGATCGAATGGATCACCGATCGCACCCCGTAATGGCTCGAACTCGCCCGGTCCAAAATCTCCTCCACCTCCGCGCGATCACCGAACCGCACCGGCGCACCCGTTCCGTAAACCACCAGTTGCCGTGCCAGGTTCCGCGCGATCTGCCGCTCATCCTTCAGCAAGAGTGCCTTCAACCCCTGGATGTCCTGAAACTTCCCGCCGCCACCCGGCAATTCCCCGCTCGCATCCACCGGCTGCGCCAGATGGAACGTGAACGGCTGCCCGTTCTTCCCATAGCCCGGCACCACGTTATTCGTTTCACCCAGCGCGCGATACTGCGTGCGCCAGCCACCCAGCACATCAAAGCTCTCCAGCGCGAACCCCGCCGGATCGATCTTCGTATGGCAGTTCATGCACCCCGCCACATTGCGATGCTTGTCGAGCTGTTCGCGGATCGTCACCGCGCCCCGCGTATCCGGCTCGATCGCTGGCACGCTCGGTGGCGGCGGCGGTGGCGGCTTGCCGATGATCCGTTCCATGATCCACACCCCACGCAACACCGGCGACGTCGTCGTCCCGTTCGCCGTCACCTTCAGCACACTCGCCTGCGTCATCAACCCGCCCCGCACACTGTCCTTCGGCAACGGCACGCGCCGCAGATGAATCCCCTCCACCGGCGGCAAATCGTAATGCTTCGCCAGCCGCTCATTCAACATCGTGAAGTCCGACTTGATCAGATTCCGCGCCGGCAAATCCCCCTTCAATAGCTCCGCGAAAAACATTTGCGATTCATCCACCGCATCCTCCACCAGCGCATCATCCAGATAATAATCCGGATACAACGTCGCATCCGGCGAGGTCGCCCCCGCATGCCGCAGATCAAGCCAGTAATCCAGGAACGAGTTCACAAACTTCTGCGACTTCGGATCCTTCAACATCCTGTCCGTCTGCGCCCGCAAGGTATCCGGATGATTCAACTTCCCCTTCGCCGCCAATCCCCGCAGTTCCGCATCCGGCGCTGAGTTCCACAGGAAATACGCCAGCCGCGCCGCGATCGCATGATCATCCAGCTTGCCCGGCTTCTCTTCCAACGTCACGAATCCCGGCGAGCACAGCACCCCCGAGTAACCCGCGATCATCGCCTCCATGAACTTGCTGCCCGAGCCCAGTGCCGTATGGATGACCTTCAGGAACCGCTGCACATCCACCTCCGCCACCGGTCGCCGATACGCCTGCGCCATGAAATTCCTTAAGAGCCGCTCCGCATCCGCCTTCGGATTCTTCGATTCCACCGTGACGTTCCCCTTCGCATCCGCCTTCAGCGGCAGCTCGCCGAAGAGCAGCTTCTGCGTCTTCGTCAGCTTGTCGTCATAGATCGGGCCTTCCACTTCGAGCCAGCGATACGCCACCCCCGGTTGCCCTTCCATCGTCGCCAGCGGATTTTTCCAAGCCGGTGGCCGCGAACGGAACAACCGCACCGGGTCCGGCCGGATCGTCTCGCCCTCCAGCAACCACGCCTGCAATTCATGCACCCCCGGCTCGATCTGCGCATCGAACCCACCCAGCTTGCGCAGCAAACGCGGCGGCGTCTCCGCATATACCTCCACCGGCTCCGAGCGACGCCCGATGGACGTATTTGTGCGATCCGGCGTCCACCACCGCTTCTCGCTCACCGGTGCCGCCCAGAAGGTGTACGCCGAGATGCGCAACTTGTAGAGCCCCGCCACCGGCGCCTTGAAATTCGTGAACTTGATCTCCAGCGGCTCATACGCGCTCGCCACCACCCCCATCGCCTCCTGCTCGCGGATGGCCGGATTCTTATCCCCCACCGTCACCGGCGCTTTCTCCTCCAGGACATCCTTCTGTGCCGTGTAATTCAACAACGGAAACGTCGCCCGCTCCGGACTGCGATTGAACTCACTGAACTTCAGCTTCCCCACGAACGACCGTTGATCCCGCGCGTAATAGCGATTCGTCGTCGTCGCCGGGCGATTAACCTGCACCTCCACCACCTCGCGCAACGCCTGATCCGCCGCCTGCAAATACCGCGCCAACTGCACATGCGAGACATCCAGCGCCTCCCCGACTTTGTTGAAGCGATGCGATTCCCCAGCCTCCGGCAACATCTCCTTC
Source organism: Verrucomicrobiota bacterium (assembly GCA_021156225.1). Lineage (GTDB taxonomy): Bacteria > Verrucomicrobiota > Verrucomicrobiia > Limisphaerales > JAEYXS01 > JAEYXS01. The sequence continues at coordinate 3,884 of JAJNBN010000456.1, forward strand.
ACCTG
>JAJNBN010000020.1 GCA_021156225.1 Verrucomicrobiota bacterium
GGTCATGTCCGGCTTGAGTCGGATGGAGCCGGTATAGTTCGTGAAGCCATATTTCTCAAGGGTGGCGTGGGGGACATCGAGGGTGTAAGCGCCGAAGAGGTTGGAGGTGACCATCGGCATGGTATTGTAGTTAAAAGCCTTTGGCCCATAGCAGCCTTCGGGATGGCAAGCGGCGACGAACAGCAAGAGCACTAGCGTGGGCAGGAGTTTGAGGTGCTGACGGGTCATGGCTACGATAGAGCGGTCAGGCAAAGCATTGATAAAACAAGAGCAGCGATTGCCCACATGACACTAAACAAGCTGCCTGTCCGGTCGCCGTGCTTATGCTTAAACCTGGCGTCGGTAGCGAGGAGGATAAAAGCCAGTCCGTAGCCGTACCACAGGATTTCAGGCAAATGAGAGTCACGATGTCGTCCGGCCATTTGGGCATATAATTCAGAGACAAACCAAGCGGTGGCGACGTAGGCTTTAGCGGACAAGACAAGAACGCGTGCCCTTGAAAGTGGAGCTGGGTGAAGGGCCTTGTGCATGGAGTCATATTAGCTTGCCGAAAGTGGTTCCGTCAAAGGGAAGGTGAACAGGGATGAGGTATGAGGAAAATGACCAATGACAAAATCCGACCCGACCTGACGGTGCAGGGCCATGACGAAGGAATGAGTAATGACCAATGTCAAAAGGGAGAAGAATCCAACGTTCAGAGGGACAGTCGAGGCGTCAAGCCGCCTCGGGCGGAAAGCGGAGTCAAGCCTCCGCACTCCAAAGGATCGAGGACGAGGACGATTTTAAGCTGAAGGTTGCCAGTGGGTGCGGTCCAGGCGGTAGACGTGGCAGTGGTCGAGGCCGAACTGGCGGGGGTCTACGAAACGGAAGCCGAGGCGTTCGTAGAAGCGGTGGGAGCGAGTGTTGCTGGCTAGCGGGTCGAGGAGGATGGCGGTGACTTCCGGCGCGGCGAAGCAACGGGCGATGGCGAGTTGCATCATGTGGGTGCCGTAGCCGCGACCGAGGTCTTTTTCTTCCCCGATCCAGATATCTAAAGCGCGGAGGTTGGGCGGGGCATCGCCCCAGTAATGGGAGTCTTCGCGAGCGGGGTCGATGATCTGGATGAAGCCGATGGGGCGGCCCGCTTCCTCGGCGATGAGTTGTTCACGCCAGTCGGGATTGCGCGCGAGTTCGGTTTCCCAGTGCCAATCGTCGTTGGGATCGGAGTCGATGACGTGGGGTTGTTCATCCCAGCGGCGGAGGAGAGCGAGATCGGCGAGGGTGGCGGGGCGGAGGAGCATGGGATGGGGGAAAACGTCCAACTTTCAACGCTCAACTTCCAACGTTCAGAGGAGGAAGCGGAGGCAAGTCCCCGCACTCCATTTTGCACTGGCTAATCTTGGCGGCTACGGGGACGCATGAATGCGACGTCGCCGGGGTCATGCTGCATCCACCATGGTTCGAAGCGGATGCCGTATTGGGTTTTCCATTCTTCGGACAGAGTGATGCTGGGTTCCGGGTCATAAGTTTTCGGTTCGCTACGGGCGAGGACGCGTTTTTCCACGCAATCGAAAAGTGATGTCACGCATTCGTATGGTGCGCGTTTTGTCCAGCCGGTTTTGGGATCGATATCAGCTTTCGACCAATGCATGGGTTCGGGTTTGCTGGGAAGGGTTTCAGGGAAAAGAAATTTATTGGCCCCGAGATAGCGGATGTGCAGACCGGGCCAGCTGCCGCCCGATGCTTTTACGATAGGAATTTTTTTGATGGCATTGGTCCACGCATTCGTGCCGTGACGGTAATAGAGGGCCATTTCGTGATGGTCCACCAAGTAGGACAGGCCATCACTGGCTTGGAAGCAGCGCAGGCGGCTGTAATCGTAGTCGGATTTCATCCAGCCTTCGGGGAGTTTTTCGCCAGCGACCAAGGTGAGGGCTTCCAGTCGGGTGTGTTCATCTGGTGGAAGGGTGAAGCGGAGGCGGATATGAGGTGGCAATTCGTTTGCGATGATTTTCAAATCAATCTGCTGCACGCTGATGAGTTGATTGGAATAGGAGGCGGAGTAGTTCAAAGGCTTGCCCGGTTCTAAGCCGGGAGGGAAATAGAACTCGTAGTCCGATTTTTTGGAGGCGCATCCGGTCAGGAACAGAAAGAGAGAAAGCAGCCAGAGTGACAGTTTGAAAGTAGTGTCGTGCATGAGCCTTGTCTGATGAAGAAGGTAGAGCAAGGGTTGGATATTCGTCAAAGCAGAAGCTGTAGCTAGATGCAACCCGTTCCAGGGAGTGGGAGTATGTGCGGTTTACCCAAGTAGCGCGTGCCCCGCAACACTGGGCTGATGGATTTGAACCACGTTGTGGTTCCGGGTGAGGCGACAGGCGAGAACGCTTGTCGCGACTATGGCAGACGAGGGCGCCTGCCCCACTATACTTGCGGAGGCGCGCTCCGCTTTTCAAATGGGGAGTTTGCGCCGACTGATGTCAGCGGCTACGAAGTTTGGTTGAATTTTGTTTCCACCGGGCGAACCGGGCCAACCGGCGGTTAGGCATGAAGCGAATAGGATGGCAGGATGGGGACATGTAACGCACCCAAGGTCGGCGTGAGGCGACTGGTGAGGGCGTCTCTCCACTACGCAGTGCGGCAAGCCACTGTAATGGAAAGAAGGCCGATTCGGAGATTGGCGCTCCGAAAGTTTAAATATTGTGTGAACGTAATGGAACGTAGTGGAACGCAAGGGTGGCGGGCGGAGTGTTTTATGGCAGGATGCGGGTATGAGGACGAGAGACCAGAGCGGTGGCGGGCGGGAGATCCCGCTCGGCAGCAGCACATCGGTGAAATTTTGTCTCCATTGAACGCATGGAGCGCATGGACAACTAACGGAGGTGAAGGAATTGCGGCAGGATGAGGGCATGAAAAGGGCGGAATTTTGTGTGGCTGGAGTGAGTTGTAGCGATTGGAAGGCTAACGCAGGGGCTGGAATTATGGCAGAGTGTGGCCAGGATAAAGAGATTTTGTCCGAGAATAGCGGGGAATAGCGAGATTAGGAGTAACGCAGGCGGCAACATGATGAGAAGGTGAGGGCGTGATGAAGAAGAGACAGACAGTCTTGCGGGTGGCGACGGAGGGGAGCAACATGAGGCGGAAGCCCGACATGTGGAAACATCCAACATCGAACGTCCAACGTCCAACATCCAGAGAGGGGGGAAGCGTTAGAGCCTCCTCATCCCGCGTGCGGGACTGCTACGTAATTTGGTCGAGGACGACGACGAGAACGAGGCCGATTACGAGTTGGGCGTCGGCGGTTTTACGCACAGTGGTTTGCCTTTTCTGTTGGGTGATGAGTTTTCATGGCTATGGCATTGGGCAGGGGACGGTGCAGCCGGTGCCGGAGTGGGTTGGGAACACGGGTGCGGAGGAGCAGGTTTATTTGCGGACGGTGGTGAATGCGCCGGAGGATTTGTTGCGGGGGATTCTACTGGTGGCGGTGGAGGGGGAGGCGACTTTTTTTGTGAATGGACAAAAAGCGGGGCAGACGGCGCAACGGGAGAGGGCGGAGAGTTTTGAGGTGACGAGGTTTTTGCGCGCGGGCACGAATGTGTGGGGGTTTGCGGTGAAGGGGGAGGGGAAAGCGCCGAAGCTGGCGGTGTTGTTTGAGGTGATTTCGCACAAGGGGGTGCAGTCGTGGGTGATCTCGGATGGTTCGTGGAGGGTGAGCGGGAGTTCGGCGGCGAAGTGGAATGAGGTGGGGTTCAATGATGCGGCGTGGAGTGTGGTGAAGAGTTTCGGAGTGATGGAGGCTAAGGATAATCCGTTTGATCCGGCGAAGGCGTTTGATGCGTATAATAGTTGGAAGCTGGCGAGTGGGGCGAAGCTCGCAACAGATCCGGCATCGTTCCGGGTGCCGGAGGGGTTTCGGGTGGAGTTGTTGCGGTCGGCGTTGCCGGAGGAGGATTCGTGGGTGTCGATGGCGTTTGATCCGCAGGGGCGGTTGACGGTGGCGCGGGAGAAGCGCGGGCTTTTACGCATGACGATCGGGGCGACAGCGGTGGAGCAGGTGGAGGTGATCGAGGATTCGTTGCTGGAGTGTCGCGGTCTGCTCTACGCGCATGGGGCGCTGTATGCGAATGCGAATAACAGCAAGGCGTTCGTGCGGTTGCGCGATACGGATGGGGACGGGAAATTTGATGAGACGAAGGAGCTGCTGCGCACGGAGGGGACGGTGGGGCATGGGCGGAATCACGCGGTGCTGGGCCCGGATGGGGCGATCTATCTGGTGCATGGAAATGATGTGAGGGTGGCGACGAATTATCTGAAATGGCCGCAGCCGTATCAGGGCTACAAGGTGGATCAGCTCATCGAGTGTCCGTGGGATCCGTATATGTTCGATGCGCAGAATACGCCGCCCGGCGGGCATATCCTGAAGACGGATGCGGAGGGAAGGGAGTGGACGTTGATCGCGGGCGGGCTGCGGAATCCGTTGGATCTTGCGTTCAATGAGGCGGGGGAGATGTTCACGTTTGATGCGGATAATGAGGGGGATTTGGGTTGTCCGTGGTATCGGCCTACACGCGTCTTGCATGTGATACCGGGAGCGGAGTTTGGGTGGCGTCGAGGGACGGGGATGTGGCCGGAGTATTCGCCGGATGCGTTGCCCGCGGTGGTGAACATCGGGGTGAGTTCGCCGACTGGGATTGAGTTCGGCACGAAGAGCCAGTTTCCGGAGAAGTATCGGCAGGCGCTGTATATCAGTGATTGGTCTTACGGGCGGGTGCTGGCGGTGCTTCTCGCGGAGAAGGGATCGAGCTATGCGGGGACGACGGAGGAATTTCTGGCGGGGCGTCCGCTGAATGTGACGGATGTGAAATTCGGGCCGGATGGGGCGATGTATGTGCTGACGGGGGGGAGGAAGACGCAGTCGGGACTCTATAGGGTGAAGTATGAATTAAAAATGAAGAATGAAGAAAAGAGGGGTGAAAGTGCCGGTCAGTTAAGGGAGGTGCGCAGAGAATTGGAGGCGCTTTACTCGAAGGGAAATGCGGTAGCCGCCGAGGAAGTGGTGAAGCGGGCTTTGTCGTATCTGAGGCATGAGGATGTGTTCATCCGGTTTGCGGCGCGGACGGCGATGGAGCATCAGCCGGTGGGTTTGTGGGCGCAGAGAGCGTTGAGTGAGCCGAGTATCGAGGGGGGATTGAATGGGGCGCTGGCGTTGGCGCGGTTTGGAGAGAAGACGCATTTGGTGCCGTTGATGCGGAAGTTGGAGTCGTTTGACTGGGCGAAGTTGAGTGCGGAGCAGCAACTAGTTTTGTTGCGGACGTATGCGGTGGCGTTCAGTCGTATCGGCGTGCCGGATGCGAACAGTGGCTGGCGGCTGATGGCGATGATGGAGGAGCGGTATCCGGTGAAGGACTGGCGCGTGAACAACAAGCTGTGCGAGTTGCTGGCGTATCTGGGCGCGCCGGAGACGGTGAACCGCACGATGCCTCTGCTCAGTGCCGCGACGGAGCCGAATGATCGGCTGAACTATTTGTTCTTTCTGCGCAACGTGACGAGTGGTTGGACGGTGTCGCAACGGCGGACTTATTTCGAGGCGTTGAACAAGGGGGAGGAGTTTTCGGGCGGCAGGTATTATGGATTCTCGCTGCAGACGATCCGGGCGGAGGTGACGGAGCAGTTGACGCTCGCGGAACGGACGGCGTTGGCGGATGTGCTGGTGGCTCCAGTGAAGGAGAAGTTGCCGGAGCTGCCGCCCGCGCAGTTCGTGAAGGAGTGGAGGATGGAGGAGTTGCTGAACGCGTTGCCGGAGGTGGGCAAGGGACGGTCCTTTGAGAATGGCCGCGAAGCATTCCGCCAGGCGCAGTGCGTGGCGTGTCATCGGTTCTCACCAGATCGCGTGATGGGCGGGGGTGTGACTGGGCCGGACCTGGCGGGGGTGAGCGGGAGATTTCCGCGAGCGGATTTGCTGGATCATGTCATGAATCCCTCGAAGGTGATCGATGAGAAGTTCCGGTTGACGCGATTCAAACTGCGGGATGGCGAGGTGGTAGAGGGCACTCTGGAACGTGAGGAGGCGGGGACGATGTATGTGCGGGCGAATCCGCTGGCGAAGGAACTTAAGCCAGTGAAGCGGGCGCAGGTGGCGAGTGTGACGGAGTCTCCGATGTCACCGATGCCGGAGGGGTTGCTCAATGTATTGAAGCGCGAGGATGTGCTGGATTTGCTGGCGTATTTCGAAGCGGAGGGGAATCCGAAGCATGGGGTGTACAAGAAGTGATCAAATAAGCGTTGCTGAATTTTTGAAATGAAGTGAAAAGGAGGGTGAACCACACGTTATGAAGAAAATTTTACTGGCCGTCTTGGCGACGACGATTTTAGCGAGCATTACTCACGCGCAAACAAATGCGCCGGTGGCAGAACGCAAACCTTCGGATGGTCCGTTCCCGCCGCAGGTGATCAAGGCGGGCGGCACTATTATTCCCCTCTACAAGCCGGATTCACCGATGCTGAAGAAGGAACGTATTCATGAGGCTGAGAAGTATAATACGCAGGGCAACAGCAAGAGCATCATGAATGTGATCAACATTCATAACCCGTCCATTGAGGTGCATCTGGCGAAGGATCGTTCGCTGAATGGGGCGGCGATGATCGTGGCGCCGGGTGGCGGGCATAAGATTCTGTGGGTGGGGCCGGAAGGTGCGGATTACGTGGAGACGAATGACAAGCTGGGCGTCTCGACGATCATCTTGCGCAATCGCTTGCGCGTGGATGGATATGAGCCGACGACGGATGCTGTGAATGATGCGCTGCAGGCGATCCGCATTGTGAGATCGAAGGCGAAGGAGTGGAATCTGGACCCGAACAAGATCGGGGTCGTGGGATTCTCGGCGGGGGCGGAGCTGTCGGCGCCAGCGGCGTTGTTCTTTGAGGAGTTCGAGAAGAAGAATAATGACCCGGCTGATCCGCTCTCCAAATTTTCAGCGCGGCCAGATTTCGTGGGTGTGATTTATCCGGGGCCGACACCGTTCACGAAGGCTCCGGACACAGCGATCCCCGCGAACGTGCCGCCGAGTTTCCTCGCGTGCGCGGGCACGGGTGACAAGGGGCACACGATCTGGGCGGTGGATTACTTTAATGCGATGCTGAAGGCGAATGTGCCGAATCTGGAGATGCACATCTATGGTCGCGGCGTGCATGCGGTGAAGCGGAGCAATGCGCCGGATGCGATCCCGTATGCGAAGTGGTTTGACCGTTATGTGGAGTGGTTCGCGGATTTGGGTTTTCTCGGCAAGCCGGGTGAAGAGACGAAGGCGGCCAAGGAAGTGGCGGCCTACGCGAAGAAGATGAAGAAGTAGCCGAAGTTCGGCTTCCTCAAGGGGGACGTTTGTTACTTGCTTCCGCTACAGGTAATGCGGCGCAGGGTGAGAATGCGGCTAATGGGCTAATTAAGGCTTGTCGTCCACGAGGCTGAACTGACCGCTGCGTTCGCTCATGGCCCAGCGTTTGCCAGCGGGCGCTTTGGGCCACTCAGGCAGGCCGAGTGGATAGTTAGGGTCTTTCCAGGCCTTGAGTTCTTCGAGGGTCGGGATGCGGCTTTTTTGGGAGATGTAATTTTCCGCGAACCAGTCGAGGTGCTCGATGATTTTGTTGATGTCCTTTTGCGAGTAACCAGACGGATCGGTCGTGGAAATGACGTCGGGTTGGACGAAGACGGCCTTGGTGGTGTCGGCTGCCGGTGCTGATGCCGGGGTGGCAGAGTTTGGCGTCAGCGAGACGGCGTCTGCGGAAGCGGAGACGGGTGGAGGGGGAGCTATCATTTCCTCAGTCTGAGAATCGCAGGCGGTGAGAACCAGCAAGCATCCAGCGCTGCCGAGGGAGAGCAACCGTTTGGTCAGCAAAGAACAGTTCATAGAACGGATAGGCTGAGATTGATGAAAGAATGTTAGTCTTTCGGATTAAGGGTCCAGGCACCGGATTGTTTGGCCAGGTCCGTGGTACTGATGGTCTTGCCTTGGAACTGGAACTCCGCATGGGCGTCGGCATAGAGATAGTTGTATCCACCATTGTGGTAAAGCTGGAGGCCGATGGAGCCGTTCTGCTGGTTCGGATGATCGGTGGTGGCACCGCTTTCGTTGCCGCCATATTGCACATGGCTGCCGGTGCTGACGCGTTCGACGATGAGGATGGTTTCCGGCTGGTTCTGGATCAAGGCACTCCGCACGGCGGCCTGTCGGCGGGGCCAAGGTTTGGTGTTCGCCGTGGAATCTCCGCCATACCAGGTGTCGGCGGTGTTCCATGAGGAATGCGCAGGCGTGGTCTGCCGCCAGAAAAGGCCGACGCCGCATTTGTTCGCTGGGTTGGGCGGCCAGGTTTCTGCAGCGGTCGCGGCGTAAGTCCAGGTGACGGTATCGCCGCGTTGATGGGTGGGCATGGAGTAACTGCGATAGGCGCGGATGGGCGTGGAGACGCCGCCGTTGGCGAAGATGCGTTCTACCTTGTCAGAGGGGCAGGTGATGGCTTTTACCTGCGTGATCTTTTGCTGAGTGCTGGAGAGGACTTGGGCCGACGTTTCATAGCCGCCCAAGTATGGGGAGAGCAGATCGTCCCACGTGACGGCGTAGTTATTATGCTGGCGCAGAACGGCATAAGGTATTTTGTCGCTGCTATCGGTGGTGTACATGCCCAGTGCCACGCCTTGCTGTTTCATGTTGCTCAGGCACTGGGTGATCTGGGCCCGGGCCTTCGCCTTGGCCAGGGCGGGTAACAGCATGCCGGCCAGGATGGCGATGATGGCGATGACCACGAGCAGTTCAATCAAGGTAAAGCCCGCGACTGCCCGTGACGACAGGTGTCTTTTATTCGTCATAAAAATGAATTCGTATTTATGACAAATGCAAGCTAGGCGGATTTTCTTAGCAATATGACGGGTAGGCAGTTTGGGTGATGCGCTCAGTTTGAGGCTGTCTAATAGAATGACATGTCATTACGGCAGCTTGCTGAAAAGAAAAACGGACGACTGTGAAAGTCGTCCGTTGGCTCCTGCTTAGAAATATAAGCGAGGGGATCTTAGAAGTATTTGTTCACACCCGGGGAAGCCATCGGTGGCACATCGAGCTTCATATCCCACGCCAGATCTTTCGGGAACAGGTCTTCCTGCGAATTCACGGCCATGTCCCAGGTGATCTCCTGGCCGGTGTAAGCGGCCATGCGGCCCATGACGGCCATGATGACGCTCTTGGTCATCCAGTCGCCATCGTTGCAGACGTTGCCGGAGCGGATGGAGGCGAAGAGTTCGTCATGCTCGTTCTGATACATGTTGCCTTTTTCACCGGTGTAGCGCCAGACAGGTTTGCCACTCGCATCGTAGATCTCCGGCGCGGTCTTGCGGCCGATGATGCACTTGCCCTTGTCGCCTTGGATATAATCCGCATGCTCCTTGTAAGAGTGATCCTGATACTTCGTCTTCAACATCGTGCGACGGCCATCGGCATATTCCCACGTGACGTCGAAGTGATCGTAGATGTTGCCGAAGGAGGGCACCTGGCGGCCACCGGACGCGACGCATTTGATCGGCGCCTCGTCCTTCATGATCCAGTTGATTTTGTCCACGCTATGCACGGCCACCTCCATCATCCAGTCGCCGGAGAGCCAGAGGAAGTTGGACCAGTTGTTGAGCTGCCATTGCAGATCGGTCCACCCCTCTTTGCGCGTGCCGGGAAATTTGGTGGAGAGCGTGCCGCCCATGCGCGTGGAATAGACGGAAAGCACATTGCCGATGGTGCCGTCATGCACGCGCTTGACCGTCTCGCGCAACGTGTTGTCGAAGCGGAAACAAAAGCCCGCGCGCAAGGCGAGCTTCTTCTGCTTGGCCAACTCAACCGACTTGAGCACGGAACGGATGCCGGGCCCATCAATGGCCATGGGCTTCTCGCAGAAGACATGTTTGCCCGCGGCGATGGCGGCGGCGAGATGACGCGAGCGGAAGCCGCCGGGAGCAGCGAGGAGAACGACATCCACACCACTATCGATGACCTTCTGGTAAGCATCCAGGCCGGTGAACTTCTTGTCTGCGTTCACCTTAACTTTCTCGCCATGCTGTTTGGCGAGGCCGGCCAGAGATTGCTCCAGCTTGTCGGCGTAGATGTCGCCCATGGCGACCAGCTCCACGTTGCTGTCGGCGGTCAAGGCCTGATCCGCTGCGCCACTGCCGCGACCGCCGCAGCCGACGAGGCCGATGCGCAGTTTGTCGCTGTTCGAGGCGGCGCTGATGATGGACGGAAACGCGAGGGCGGTCGCACCGAGAGTGGCGGAGGTTTTCAGGAAATCCCGCCGGGAAGTGTCAGAAGGGTTATTCATGCTTAATTAGGGTCGGTTGTTCCGTCCATGGTTGGACGTGTTACTTCTTGAGCAGCTTCAACATCTTTGCATCGTTGTCGAATTTTAACGGGATGCGGTATTCCCGCTGGACATCCTTGGAACCAAAAACCGGACTGACAAAGCCAAGGTTGCCCAGGCGCACCACTACCTCGTATTTGCCGGGTTTCTGGAGTTCAGCGAGGCTGAAAACCCCATCGTCTTCACCGAACTGAACCACGGGCGTGGTTTGCTCGGTTGGTTTATGCTTCTCGACCTCGTCTTTGGAGATGCCTAGCATCTTGACGATCTCTTCCGTGGATTTTCCGGACGCGTACTGCGTCTTGATGAACTGCCCCTGCTGTTCCGGAGGCATGTGGACGAAGGTTGCCTTCATGATGGTGTCGGCCTGCTGCTGCATGGCTTCCATCATCTTGGTCATCTGATGATTAAGGACCACCATGTTGAACGGATCTTTGCCCTTGTAGGTGGGGATTTCCGATACGGTGGGCACCCGCACACCGTCCCGCAACAGGATGACCTTGTGGCGACCGTCGAATTGGGCATTCACGACGAAACCCACATTCGGGCATTCTATGCGGGTGAACTTGAAGGACTCCAGATACTTTAGGAATTCCGCGTCCGCCTCGCGATAATCCTGCGCCTGCTTCTTGGCATGCTTTGCGGCCATGAACAAGGGGCTCTTGATGACGATATTGATATCTTTCTTTTCGGTGATGTAGGCGAATTCAAGCCGCGAGGTCTCTTTGTTCTGGACGCCAATTTTGGTGGCCAGAGCAATATTTTCCGTGGTGGGCTCCAGCAATTGCGCCTGCAAGGCGGTGGCTAGAAGAAGCAGTGGCAGAATATGTCTGATCATAATTACATGGTTCTCGTTGATTGGGTGCTCCCAGCCAGTGCGCATGGGATCCCGGCTCTCTTTATGCGTAAAATCCTAAACGGGCTGAGCAGAAAGATTCAAGCCGAACAAGCGGCCTGATACCGGGCGGCATGGGCATCCAGGCAGCGATGAAATTCGCCCAGATCCAACGGCAACGGGAGCCGGATACGGCCGGGCAGCAGATCTGGGTCGGTCGATTCACCGGCGGCCAGTTCCCGCAAGAGTACCAAAACCGGCGGTGGCACCCGCCACCAGAGAGACACCTCGGCATCAACCACACAGGGCCCTACGACCAGCAGACAATCGTCCTTGGCCTCCTCCGGGGGCGGGGCGGAGGGGTGAGTGTGATGGCGGACCGTAAGGCCGCGCACCCGTACAGCGTCTCCGAGCACCTCGCCCAGCAAGGTATTACGGGTCCAGATCCACACGATGAGGGCGGCACTCATATTGGTGCTTAATCCGCAACGGTCGGCCAATGAAACCAGACCACGAAACTGTCCCCCTCAAGCTTGGCTCCAATATATCCCTCCGCCAGACATCGTTCCAAGGAATGCACGCCATACGCATTCGCCACAAACTCGGCGCAGATGCGCATGCCGAAACCGTTACCGCCCGTGGTGAAGCCTCCAATAAAGATGTCGTTCAATTGCGTGCCGAAGCGGGTGCGCAAGGTGGCCTGATGCCCGGCCGTGATGCGGTTACGGATGACGAAACGCAAATGCAGGGGGACACCTTTTGGCACGGTGAGGATGTGAAAATCCACCTGGTCGTCGGCGGCATAAAGGGCGGCGTTGTTGATCAGGTTGTAGATGACCCGGTCCACGGCGGAGAACTCCAGGCAGCTTTCGGCGACATAGCCTTCATACGCCATGTCCAGGTTGATCCGGACCTGCCGGGTTCCGGCGAAGTGAGTCGCGTTTTGCCATTTCTCCCGGATCAAACTCAGGCTGTGAAACTGCCGCCCTTGATCCTTTTGGCGCCACTCGGGATCCACATCACGCAACCCGTTGCGCATGATCTTGAGATGATCGCGGGTCAGAAAGAACATGGGCAGCACGCTTTCCGTCTTTTTGATACCCATGTTGATGAGCTGGATACGCAGCAGCAGCGTGGTCAGGGCACCGCCTTTCAGATCATGCACCACCTGGCTCAGGAGTTTGCTGGGCCGCTGCTGGTAACTGCTGGTGCCCAACTGTTGCAACGATTTGATGAAATCCGGCCAGCCCTGTTTTATGATCACCTCCTGCAACTTGGTCAGGCAATGTGACGGTTGGTCGCGATGTGCCTTCAGGATGTCAAAAAGCTCCTTCAACCTTTGGTACAGGGTGGTGACGACGAGGCGGTCCTCTTCCGAGAACACATTCAGCAACAGGCTGATGTCGTCGCCCGCATACCGGGAGGGCCGGTAACAAATCAGGCTGGTGGGAGCCAGGCCAATCAAATCCAGTTGCGAGGCCCCGGTAGATAAACTCATGCGCGACGATTCTCGACCAACCCGGGTGAAATGCAACCCTCGGGGGCCGTCTTTCGTGGGCGGTTAATTTTTCTGTCCAGTTTTGAGGGATATGGAACTATAGTTCTCTGCAACCCGTGTTGGCGTTGATGATCCAAGCAGGACCGTCTTTGCCTCCGGCGACCAAATTTATGCACGATACGAAAACGATAACGTTGAAATTCAAAGCGCTGCTGGCGGCAGTGATGGTTTTAGGAATGGGCGCAGCGGTCCAGGCGGCGGATACCGTGCTGGTGGAGGCGGAATCCTTCAAGGACCAGGGCGGGTGGGTGGTGGATACCCAGTTCATTGAGATTATGGGGTCCCCTTATCTGCTGGCTCATGGCATGGGCACGCCGGTGAAGGATGCGGTTACGACCGTGAAGTTCCCCAGCACGGGCAAGTATCGCGTGCTCGTGCGTACGAAGGACTGGGTGGCGCGCTGGAAGGCACCAGGCACACCGGGCAAGTTTCAAGTGATCGTCGATGGTGAAGCGGTGAAGGAAACTTTCGGCACGAAGGGCGAGAACTGGTTCTGGCATGACGGCGGCACGGTGGAGATCAAGAAGACGGAGGCGCAAGTGGCGCTCCGCGACCTGACCGGCTTCGAAGGCCGTTGCGATGCCATCATCTTCACCAAGGATGCTGCCTACACGCCGCCGGAAACGAAGGAGACGTTGCCTAAGTGGCGGCGTGAACTGATGGGGCTGCCGGGGAATCCGGTGGAATCCGGTCCTTATGACCTGGTGATCGTGGGTGGCGGCTATGGCGGCATGGGTGCGGCCATCTCGGCGGCGCGCATGGGCATCAAGGTGGCGCTGATTCAGAACCGTCCGGTGCTGGGCGGCAACGGCAGCTCGGAGATCCGCGTGTGGGCGATGGGTGGCACGCGTCGTGGATTGTATCCGAAGCTCGGCGGCATCGTGGAAGAATTCATGGATAAGGCGAAATCTTCGCCCGGGACCTTTGAGGAATTTGGTGATGACAAGAAGGAAGCCCTCGTCCGCGCGGAAAAGAACATCTCGCTGTTCCTGAACAACCACGTTTTCGCCGTGGAAACGAATGCTAACAAGCTGGTGGCGGTGATCGGTCTGGATACGCGCACCAGCCAGGTGACGCGTTTCTCGGGCAAGCTTTTCGTGGACAGCACGGGCCATGCGACGGTGGGTGCCCTGGCCGGTGCGGATCACACCGTGCAGGAGGAGGGTCATCTGGGCATGAGCAACATGTGGCGCTGGGAAGAGGGCAAGGAGCCCGCGAAGTTCCCGGAGACGCCGTGGGCGCTGGACCTG
>JAJNBN010000021.1 GCA_021156225.1 Verrucomicrobiota bacterium
GTCATCGTGGTCGCGACGGACGCACGCACGGACCCGCGCCCCGACAAAGACATCGTTGCCCGTCTCGGCAGCCGCCCCATCGTCAATGGGCCGGTCGCTTTGGCCGGCAAAAAACTCGGCACCATTGGGACTGGTACCTTCGGTGACGAAGGGGTGCGTCATCTCTCTTCCTTGGAATGTGAATTTCTTTCCGCCCTCGCCAGTCATGCCGCAGCAGTGATTGATCGTGTGACGGCGGCCCAGGCCCGCAATCAGGCAGAACTGGCCCTGCGCGCCAGTGAGGAGCGGCTGCGCACGGTCACAGATACCGCCCAAGTGGGTCTTGTCATCGTGGATCAGCAGCACCGTTACCGCTACGCCAACCCCTCTTACGCCCGGATTCTGCACCTGCCTACTCATGAGATTGTTGGCCAGCACGTGGCTGATGTGTTGCCTGAAGTGTATCCGGAACAGATCCGTCCGCGTCTGGACCAGGCGTTTGCCGGTGAGCGCGTCAGTTACGAACTTTCCATAACGTCGCCAGTCACCGGCGAATCGGGCCGCTACTATGTCGTAACCTACGAGCCCAAGAAAGACCACCCCGACCCCGTGGTGGTCGTCGTCATCGTGGACATCACCGAGCGCAAGCACGCCGAGGACCTCCTGCGCGCCAGTGAAGGGCGTTATCGCGCCCTCTTTGATTGCGCCCCGGATGGTATCGTAGTGGCCGACCCACAAGGAACCTATTTGGACGCGAATACCAGCGTGTTACGGATGCTGGGCTACGCCCACGAGGAATTCATCGGTCTGGATGCTTCTCACATCGTCGTACCGGCTGAAGTCCCCCATATCGAACCGGCCTTGAGCAAAATAAATTCAGGGACCGATTATCACCGGGAATGGCAGTTCCGCCGCAAAGACGGTTCTACCTTCGCCGCCGAAGTCATCGCCTCCCTGATGCCCGATGGCAACGTACTGGCCATGTTCCGGGACATCACCGAACGCAAGCAGGCTGAAGATGAACTCCGGCGCACGAACGCTCTGTTGCACGCAGTGGCTGACGGAACTGCCGATGCCGTGTTTGTGAAGGATCTGGAAGGCCGCTACCTGCTGTTCAATGAGGCCGCCTCCCGGTTCGCGGGTCGCCTCCCCGCCGAGGTCCTTGGAAAAGATGACACCGCGCTGTTCGATGCTGAGGGCGCGAAACAGGTGATGGCGCACGATCGTGCCGTGCGGGAATCTGGCCAGTCCCAGACCAACGAAGAATGCCTGACCGCCGCCGCCGTGACGCGCACCTACCTTGCCACGAAATCGCCGTACCGCGATGCTCAGGGAAACATTATCGGCACCATTGGCATTTCGCACGACATCACCCAGCGAAAACGGACGGAGGAGGCCCTGCGCAATTCGGAGATCCGCTTTCACACTGTCTGGGAAATGGCCAACGATGCTTTGCGCTTGGTGGACGAAAACGGAGTTATTGTCGCGGTCAATGAGGCGTTTTGCCGGCTGGTCGGCATCAGCCGCCAGGAACTGGAAGGCCGCCCTTTCACTGAGACCTACCTCGGTGATCGAAACCCGCTGGAGTTGCAGCAGCGGTTCCAGGAGCGGTTTCGGGAGCGGCGTATTCCAGCGCATGAGGAGCGCCGCATGACATTCCGTGCCGGTAATACGGTGGAATTGGAAATCACCAGCACGTTCGTTGAGTTGCCGGGGCACCCGGCCTTGCTGTTTGGCCTATTCCGCGACGTTACCGAGCGCAAGCGGGCCGAGCAGGACTTGCGTGAAAGCCGACGCCTTCTGGAAAAGGCCCAGGAAGTTGGCCATGTCGGCAGTTGGATTTCCGACGCGGGTTTGACGCGCAAACTAACTTGGTCTGCGGAAACCTGCCGCATCTTTGGTCTCGCCCCTGAGAAGTTTGGCGGGAACGTTGAAGCGTTCCTCTCGCTCGTGCATCCCGAGGATCGGAAAGCTATCGAAGAAGCGTCGCTCGCCGCGTTGGCCGGCGAACGGCTCTACAACCTCGAACACCGCATCGTCCGTCCGGATGGCAGCCTACGGTGGGTGCATGAACAGGCGGATGTCGAACGCAACTCCGCCGGCCAGCCGGTGCGGATGGTCGGTGTCGTCCAGGACATAACCGAACGCCGCGAGCTTGAGGAGCAATTCCGTCAGTCCCAGAAGATGGATGCCATCGGCCAGCTCGCGGGCGGCGTCGCCCATGATTTCAATAACATCCTGGCCGCCATGATGATGCAGACCGAGTTGCTTGTCCTGACCGAAGATTTGCCTCTGGAAGTCCAAAATGGCTTGCAAGATATCCAGGCCTCCGCCGAGCGCGCTGCCAACCTCACCCGCCAGCTCCTGCTCTTCAGCCGCAAACAGGTGATGCATACCCGCGAACTGGACTTGAACGAAGCAGTCACCAGCCTCTTCAAAATGCTCCAGCGCATCATCGGTGAGCATCTGGACCTGCAGTTCAATCTCTGCCCTCGTTCACTCAATATTCATGCCGACCCTGGCATGCTGGACCAGGTCTTGATGAATTTGGTCGTCAATGCTCGTGATGCCATGCCCGAAGGCGGCCGTATCACCATTGTCACCTCGGAAAAGAATCTCACCAAGGAAGAAGCGGCAGCCCTGCCAGAAACTTCCGCCGGTCGTTACGCCTGCATGCAGGTCATCGACACCGGCTGCGGGATACCTCGGGAAAACCTCACCCGCATCTTCGAACCCTTCTTCACCACCAAAGATCCCGGCAAAGGCACCGGCTTGGGTCTGGCCACCGTCTTTGGCATTGTGAAACAGCATGGCGGGACCGTCATCGTCGAGAGCGAAGTCGGTCGCGGCACGTCCTTTCAGATTTTGCTTCCCGTCGCCAAACCGCTCGAAAAAGCGGCTGAGAAAACCACCGTCAAGGCCAAACCCCGGGGCGGCACCGAAACCATCCTTCTGGTGGAGGACGACACTAGTGTACGCGTCCTGACCCGTATCGTCTTGGAACGCGCCGGATATCGTGTCGTGGAAGCCTCCAACGGAGTTGAAGCACTGGAACTGTGGTCAGAACATCAGGACTCTGTCCGCCTCTTGCTGACCGATATCGTGATGCCCGAAGGCGTCAGTGGTCGCGAACTCGCCGCCCGTTTGCAAACGCAAAATCCCAAACTCAGGGTCGTTTTCACCAGCGGCTACAGCGCTGACATAGCCGGCCGGGAACTTGCCTTGGCAGAAGGCCAGAACTTTATCCAAAAACCTGCCCCACCCCATAAGTTGCTTGAAACCGTCCGGCACAGCTTGGATGACGCCCGTTGATGGCTGCTATTGAGGGGCTACCGCGATCACTGTCCTTTTTTGACCACAAAGGGCTTCCGCACTCCCGTCGTAAAATGTTGTGAATCTTATGTGGCAGTCTTCCGCTTTTCTGTTAACGTGAGCGACTTGAAGAATATTAAATCAGCAGCCCGCCCCCCCTTGCCGCCATTTGCCACCGGTCAGATCTGGCAGATGCAGAACTCCCGCCTCCAGATCGGCACCATCGGCAAGACCCTCGTTCATTATAAACATTTCCGCGGCACCACCGTCCGCTCGCCCGTATCCCTGACCGGTCGCGCCTCCCTTGAGAAGTTCCTCATCGAGAACAATGCCGTTCTGATCGAAACCAAGGCGTAAGGTTATCACGGCAATAGGAACAGCCGCGCCTCTGCCGCTCCGAACGATAGTTGAAGCCCGTTCAATTCCGGGCTGTCATCCACTACCGGCATCTCGCGCCCCGTGACCTTGTTGAGTTCGGAGACAGATTCTAGTGGAGCATCAAACTCTACTGTCGGCCAGGCCGTGAAACTGTGGTTGTGATTCACCAGCAAAACGGCCCTTCGCCCATCCTTGTGCCGGAATGTGCCCACGATGAATTCGCTGTGCGGATCGGAGCCCACCCGGCTCAAATTGCGAATGGGAGAATTGGTCAATCCTATCGCAGGTTCTTTCCCTGTATTCACCCGGTAAGCGCCCGTGCTCGTCAACTGCATGAGCGTCGGCCCCAAATTCTTCAACTCCGCATTGATCCGCCGCGCTTCCTCATAATGCCGTGTCTTCAATCCCTCCGCCGTGATGATCGCTCCGCCCTTGGGAAATTCCCCTGCCCCTTTCGCTCCTTTGCCCGGCGTCCAGTAGCAAAAATATAATACTCCTTTCGCGCCATACGCCAGCGAGGCATTGATCTGCCAACGGATCTGGGCCTCCGTCGGGTCCAGCCGGTCATTGAACGGCATGGAGTAAAAGTAATTCCAGAATGGGATCCCTGCCTTCAACGAATACTTCCGCATCGTCTCCAGATTCGCACAATACGACTCGCGGGTATCCCGGTCGGGCCGCATCGCTGGATAATGGTCCATGGACAGCACCTCTGGTTTCACGATCTCCACAAACTTCGCTACGTGCTCATCATACGTCGGATTACCAAGTTGCCCCGCGGACGCATAATTGGGGAACAGGTTCACATACCCAAACCGCCCCGACCGCTGCTGTCGTATCTCTTCCGCGCGTTTGGCCAGTTGTGGGAACGCCGCCGCATTCGGCTCATCCGCAAGCATGTAACCCCAGCACACCTCGCTCTCCGGCAGTTTGTCCACCGCCAAATCGCTCCTCACAATCGCCCGCAAACCGAACTTCTCGCATAACTTCAATTGCTGTTCTGCGGTAGTGCCCGCAGTTCCGATGACCACCGTGAAATTCGCCTCGGCGATCTCCCGATAACGGTCTTCCAGATTCTCCGAGGTATGCGGCGGCCACCAGAAGCCGATGGCAAACCGGTCCTGCACAAAACGCTGTTCAGCAGCGGGCAAGGAAAAATTAACCAATAGCAACGCCATCGCGGCTATCGATCGCTGCCAGATTCGAGGGAACATGCCAACACTCTTGCGAAGCGAACCATGAATATCAAGACCGCGCTCAGAGGTGGATATTGCCGTGCTGCCCGTGGAGCACAGGTATGGACAATTTATCCCGACTCCCTTTTCATTTCCCCATTCCAAATCCCATGAAACGCCGCCAATTTCTCACGAACCTGACCGGTGCCACCGCCGGTGCTTTCGCCGCCACCCAACTCACCGCGCTCGCCCAGGCCCAATCCTCACAAGCCGCCAGCTCGGGCAGCGCCATCGTCATCGATCCCCAACCGCAGTTCGAGATCTCACCCCATCTCTACATGCAGTTCATGGAACCGCTCGGCGTCACGGATTCCTCCGTCGAAGCTTCATGGGATTACAACAAAGACGACTGGCGCAAAGACTTTATCGACACCACCAAAGACCTCGCTCCCGGCATGATGCGCTTCGGCGGTTTGCTCAGCCGCTATTACAAATGGCGCGAAGGCATCGGCCCCGCTGATAAACGACCGCTTTATCGTAACTACGTCTGGGGCGGCAAGGAAACCCATCGCGTCGGCACGCATGAGTTCGTGGACTTCTGCCGCCGTGTGAACACCGAGCCCATGTATTGCGTGAACTTCCTCGGTGATGGCGAGAAACGTTATTTCACCACACCCGAAGGCAACCGCACGGGCGATGCCAAGGAAGCCGCCGATTGGGTCAGCTACACCAACGATCCCGACCATGCCGAGCGCAAAGCCAACGGCTCTGCGCAACCCTTCAATCTCAAGTATTGGCAACTCGGCAACGAAACCTCCTACGGCAACGCCTGTTTCAAGAAAGACGAAGCCATCACCCACACCATTGATTTCGCGAAGGCCATGCGCGCCCGCGATAAATCGCTCAAGCTCATCGGCTGGGGTGATAACGGATGGGCGGGTGACTTGGTTGATCGCGCGGGTGAACATATCGACTACGTCGCCGTCCATATGATGGGTCAATCTCCCGTAGGCCGCGACACCGTGCTTGTAGGCAATCGTTACCAAGCCGCTCCCGAGCGTGCCTGGAATGAGCTGATGAACCTCATCGGCACGCGCATCGAAACCAAACTTCTCGGCCTTGAAGAGGCTCTGGCCAAACGCAATTCCAAACTCGGCATCGCCATCACCGAAGGCCATCTCAGCCTGCAACCGCACAACGCCAATCCTATCCTCACCGAATGGCTTACGGGCGTCTATCATGCCCGCGTGATGAACCTTTACCAACGCCACGGCAACACCGTGAAGATCGCCACTGGTGCCGACTACAACGGCAACCGCTGGACCACCAACGCCGTCATCCATCAAGTCCCCACGGGTGCCAGTTACTTGCTCCCTATCGGTGCCGTGATGCGTCTCTTCAAACGCCACAACGGCACGCACGGAGTTGTCGCCAAATCAGCACCAAACGATCTCGACCTCGCCGTCAGCCGCAGCGGTAACAAGTTCTTCCTCCACGTCGCGAACATGAATTACTCCAGTGCCACTGAAGCCACCTTCGCCATCAACGGCTTCACGGTGACCGGCGGTAAAGTGTTTGAAATTGCTCCCGAGAATCCCCGCCACGAAGTCAGCCCGCAAAACCCGGATGCGTTCAAGCCCCGCGAGCACGCCTTGCCCCATGGCGACGTGGTGAAATGGCGTTTCCCCGCCCGCTCCGTCAGCGTCGTGGAGCTGGAGTGCCGCGCTGCTTAGCTGCGCCGCCAGCCCTGATAATGCTTGCGTATTCCGGCCATCGGCGCACGTTACTCTAAGATTGGCTGAACCCGTATGAAGCGGATCCTTCTATACTTGGCTGCACTGCTTCTGGCCGTTGTCGTCACCGCGCACTGGGTGAATGAAAGGCGGACTGCCAGCCATGCCCAAGCGATGGCCGCTCAAGCCGAACTCTGGGCACAGGAGAAGGCCAAGCTCGAAGCCGCCTTGAAGAAGGCTCGTTCCGAACCACGCACCACAACCACCCTCTCGGCACCTGAGACCGGAGCCCCTGCACTCTCAGTTCTACCGCTCACACCGGCCGAGCTGATCCAGCGCCTTATCGCCGTTGACGCTGCGGCAGCGGCTCAGCCCCGCACTGCCCGTCGTTTGATCCATGACCTTGAAGAATTGATTGCCGCTGGCCCGGCGGCACTACCGGCCATCCGCGACTTCCTGGTTCGCAATGAAGAAGTCGATTATGTTTCCGGCCAGTCTCGAGGGCAACGTGATGGCATTCCCCATGAATTTCTGCTGCCGCCATCGCTCCGGTTCGGGCTGTTCGATGTGTTGAAACAAATCGGCGGGCCCGAGGCTCAGAACGTGCTGGCCAAGACCTTGGAGACCACCGGCCGGGGGGTGGAATTGCTCTGGCTGGCACGAACCCTCCAAGAGCTGGCGCCAAACAAATACCGTGACCTGGCGCTGGCTTCCGCCCATGAATTGCTGGCTCGCCCGCAACTCGCCAATTCCACCAGCCCCTTGGACCGCAATGACCGGGACAACCTGCTCGACGTCCTGTTGCTGTATAATGACACCAGCTTCACCAACACAGCCCAAAACCAGTTGGTCCGGACCGACGGCACCTTGGACCGCAGCGCCCTGAAATACCTCCAGGCAGTTCTGGGACTGCAGGCCGTGGCCATCGCTGCAACCACCTGGAACGATCCCCGCTTGACCGACGCGACTAAGAAAGAACCGCTGGCACGGCTGGCCCTCACTTACGCCGGCACCGACCAACAGGCCAATGAGTTCTACCTGCGCGCCATCAGTGATCTGAACCTATCCAAAGACCAGCGCAGCAACCTCATCGAAGACCTGAATGAAGATGGCTTTGCCCGCAACCGCAAGTTGGAAGCCGGCGATCTGCCTTTGATCGAGAACCGCATCGCCTTGATCGAGCAAAACGCGCCCAAAACCACCGACCCAATCAATCTCGCCGCCTTCAAGGAAGCTCATAAGGATCTCATGAAGATGCGCGAACGCATCTTAAATCCGCCCAGGCCCGCTCCTTAGTCCCGGCCTGATAACTTGTGAAATTTTGCAACAGGTCTATCCTGTCCGGACACAGCGGGACCAATCCCGCACCATCTCAACCATTGAAAGAGATTTTATCATGAAACGCAAAGCATCCGTAGTCTGGAAGGGCAGTTTGAAAGAAGGCAAAGGCTCCATCTCCACCGAGAGTGGCGTGCTGAAGGATACCCAGTATTCCTTCGGCACCCGCTTTGAGAGCGGCCTCGGCACCAATCCGGAAGAGCTCATCGCCGCCGCCCACGCAGGCTGCTTCTCCATGGCCTTCTCCGCCGAGCTGGGCAAGGCTGGCTTCACGCCTGACTCCATCGAGACCACCGCCACGATCATCATGGAGAAGACGGACGCGGGCTTCACCGTCACTGAATCTCACCTCGATATGAAGGCCAAGATTCCCAATATCGATCAGGAAAAGTTCACGGCTATTTCCAATGGCGCCAAGGCCGGCTGCCCCATCTCCCGTCTCCTCAACGCCAAGATCACCATGGATGCCAAGCTCATCAGCTAGCATTCGTTCTTCCTCATCTTCGTTTTCCTGACAGATGCGCCAAACTCTACGTTGACAGACTGGCGCATCTGTTGTCCCGTAGTGCCGAACCCGTTGAACCAAACGACTTAGCGCTATGCGTAAATCCATTGCCGTACTCTGTACCTTCGCCGCTCTGCTTTCCCATTCCTATGCTGCCGAATATAAGGCCGTACCCGACTGGCTGAAACTTCCCGAAGGCCGCCCTGCCCTCGGCAACATGCATGGCGATATCGCCGTGAGTTCCAAAGGCGATATCTACATCAGCACCATGGACCCCAAAGCCGGCGTCCAAGTTTATGGTGCGGACGGCAAATTCATCCGCAATCTGCCCGATGCTCCGGCTGATTTTCACGGCTTCGTGATCCATAAGGACAAGGATGGTGAATTCCTTTACGGTGCCCGTCTCGGTGCCCAGACCATTGTGAAGCTCACGCTGGATGGCAAAGAAGTCCTGAACATTCCCGCCTCCGCCATCCCTGATGAGTTCAAGGTGAAGCCCAAAGGCAAAGACGGCAAGGAAGGCGCCCCGGTCCTCCGCCTCACCGGCATGGATGTCGCCCCTAATGGCGACCTCTACGTAACGGACGGCTACTCGAGCGATTATGTCCATCGCTTCGACAAGACCGGCAAATACATCAAGTCTTTCGGCGGTAAAAAAGAGCCCTACGGTTTCAAGACCCTGCACAAGATCGCCATCGACACTCGCTTCACCCCGGCGCGCATCATCGGCTGTGATCGCGCCAACATGCGCGTCGTGCACATGTCCTTGGAGGGTGAGTTTCTGGGTGTGATCGCCACCGATCTCCTCCTGCCCGCCGCCGTGACCGTCCAGGGAAATTATGCCCTCATCGGCGAACTCAAGGGCCAGGTCACCGTGCTCGACAGGGCTGGCAAAGTTGTCGCCAAGCTCGGCACCAACACCGCTGCCGATCAAGCCGGCAAGAACACCGTGGAACCTGCCAAATGGGTGACCGGCACAGTCACCGCTCCGCACGGCGTGGCCTTTGACGCCAAGGGCAACATCTACGTGGCAGAATACAGCCTGGTTGGCCGGGTCCACCGCTACGACAAGCAATAGTCAGATTTATCGGAACGAAAAAGGCCGGCTGCCACTCGCAGTCGGCCTTTCTCCTTTAAAGGTGAATCACCGTTGGCACTCACCGCTTACTCAGGCTTTTTCCCCGCCGCCATTTCGGCATACATCTTCTCGAGACGTTTTTTCATCTCCGTTTCCGGGACGTCCTCTGTATGCGTCATAACCATCCAATCATGCCCAAATGGATCGGTCAGACAGCCCGACCGGTCCCCATAAAACTTGTCTGTCACCGGCTGCACTTCCTTCGCTCCGGCGGCCACGGCTTGTTTATAGACTGCATCTGAATCTTCCACATACAGGCACACCGTGACGGAGGTTCCTCCTACACTCAGGGGTGATCGTTTGCCACACTGGGGATACTCATCCGCCAGCATCACAATGGAATTGCCGATCACGATCTCTGCGTGACCAACTCCTTTGCCATCCGGCGCAGGTAACCGACAACGTTCCTTCGCGCCAAAAGCCTTTTTGTAGAATTCAATCGCTTCCGCACCACCACGCACCACGAGATAGGGCGTGATCGAGTGAAAGCCATCCGGGATGGGTTTAACTGGAGCACTCATGATCTCAAAAATATGCCACAGCTTCCCCACCCCTTCAAACGCCCAGCCTACTTCTTCGGCAACTGCGCATCGATCACACTGGCCACCTGCTTGCCCAATGCCTGCGAACCCTCACCTGTAAAATGCACGTCTTTGGGTCGCTGATGTGTCGCAAGCGTAGGCGTAATGAAAGCATTGAGATCATTGATCAGCACGCCCTCCTCCTTCATCACTTTCTCCGCCACCTGATTGTAGACCGGGATATCTTCAAACTTGCGCGGTGGATTCAGGTCCCCTTTCGGCACCGGAGTAGTTGTCGCCCAGATAACCTTCGCTCCGGTGGCTTTCAGCTTCTTCACCAGTTCGCGCAGGTTCTTCTCGTAATCCGCCGGTTCCACCTGGCGCGTGGTTTCCGTCATATACTTCGCATCATGCAGGCCGAAGTTGAAATGAATCACATCCCAATTCCCTTTGCCCAGCCACGCATCGATCTTGGCCGTGCCGTTCTTCGTCGGCCCGCCATTCGTCGGGATGCGATGCACGTTCGCTTTACCTTCCAATGCCTTCCGCACCGGCACCGTATAGCCGATGGAAATGGAATCCCCGATCAACAGCACCCGCGGCAGACCGGGCTTGTTCTCGATCGGCTGCATTGCGGGATCGGGTGCCGCCTTCTTCACCTCTTTCTTCTTGGTCTCCGTCTTGGCTTTCTGTTCTTTGGCCTTTTCTTCGGCCAGCAGCGAGAAGGTTAAAATGACGGCCAGCAACGTCCCCCCGATCCGGATCAACGCATTCTTCATAGACATGATAGGTTCGATTTGTGTCACGTTTTACTTCTTCTCTTTGGCATACGCCGTGTAAGCCGCCTCAATTCCCGCCGCCTTCGGTTCACCTTTGTGCAAGATCACGCGATGACGGAGCGCCAGCTTGTCACCCGACTTCAGCGTGATTGTTCCGTCTGGCGCATTCTTATCGAGATTCTTCGTGCCAAACGGATTTGCCGTCAGCAGACCATACGTGCGCACATGCCACGGCGTGGGATGGCGGAAGCTGGAGGGATGATTCAACATCGTGACACCAACCATTTCGCCCTCCAGCGGTCCATAGTAAGAACACCAGGTGGCACGTGTGCCCCAGGCATCCTTGTCCACCTTGCCCTCGCTCGTCAGAATCTTGCCTCCCATCTTCTTGTCCACCGACATCACTGTAGGCACCCGCACGCTGAAGCCCGCATCCTTGGCATCTTCCAAGCTCACATCACCCGCCGTCGCCTTGAACTCAATGTCGCAGTCGATGATGTGATTGCCGTTCTCCACCCGGAACGTATAGCGCCGCTCATCTTCCATGAGCTTCTTGCCCTTCACATCGAAATAATCGTTCACACTCACAATCACCACCTGCTTGGCATCAACACTTGTCTCCTTGAACTCGCGATGCTGCGTGCTGCCCATGCGTAAACCCCGGGCCTTCATCCCCTCATTCTTCGTCCCCTCGACACTCTTCGGCTCATGCCACGTATCCGCTCCGTTCACGCCCTCGTGACCGAACCAGATGCCGCGGTGATGCGGATGATCCTGCTGCTCTGTCTTGATATCCGCCATGGGGTAAGCGCGCGTCATCGCCTGTCCCGTCGGCCCCATCACGGGCCATAGGTAGGGCTTGTTGGAATCGCCCTTGACCACGTATTTCGTGAACAGTTTGCCATCGTGATTGATGGTCAGACCTTCGCTCGTCTTCTCCATCGTGAAGCCTGTGGGCTTGTCGGCTGCCAACAAGGGCATCGCCATGCCTGCTATCATGAGAAAACAGGCCGCCCGACGGGAAATCTGCGTAAAATGAATGTTCATGTGTATGCAGCCATCAATACCGTCTCCCGCTCGCTTCGTCACGCCCGGAATGAAACTCACAATCACGCATTGTCGGACGTTGACCGGCAGACTACTCTTTGGCCCTTGCAAAACGTTGAACCTGATCACTACGCCATCCTGGGCCTCGACCGCAAATGCACGGGCGAGCAAGTCCGTGCCGCTTATCGCATCCTAGCCAAACGCTTTCATCCAGATGTGAACAACGGCTCCGCCGAATCCATCGCCCGCACCCAAGAGCTCAACGCCGCTTACGAAATCCTTAACGATCCATCAGAGCGCGAGGCTTACGATCAAGCCCGGGAAATCCGCCGCAATACGCCCAAGCCATCAGGCCGCAGCGCGGGAACCATTGAGCGCAACATCGCCAAAGAAGTGCATTTGCGGATTGAAGACTTTCTGCGCGGAACCTCGCTGGATATCAAGGTGAATGACTCCGGCAATCCGGACGGCCAGGAACTCTATACTCTGGTGATCCCGCCTGAAACCGCCCCCGGAACCCGCTTCCGCGTCCCTCGCACCGGCGCTTATAAAGGCGGCTTCGTCATCGTGCGTACGAAGGCCATGCCGGGTTTTCGCTTCAAAGTACGCGGCTCCGATCTTCGTTGTGACTTGAAGATCCCGACCAAACTGGCCACCCAAGGCGGCTCTCAGACGCTTCCGGGTGCCACTGGCTCAACGATCCGCGTCCAGATTCCCGCAGGCATTGCCCGCGGCGACGTGGTAACTGTTCCCGGCGAAGGCCTGCCCAAACCTCGTGGTGGACGCGGCGATTTGATCGTCCGCATCCAATACCAACCCGAAGTCCGGATCACGCGCAGCTCAAGACACTGAAGGCCTTGCCGTTGCGACAGCTTACACTGACGGCGTGGGCTCTGCTGGACTGGCCCCTTCTTCAGGCTCAGTCGCGGCGGGTCCGGCCGCAGCTTCTGCGGCCTTGTTCTTGCGCTTCTCTTCTTTCTTGGCCTTTTTTTCCAACTCCCGGCGCCGTTTCTCGAACTGATAATTTGGTGTAGGCATGTTATGCTTCCTGCACCCTCACACCTGCCGAATCGGATAGCGAGCCCAGAAATAGCCCTATTCGCCAAGAATCGACGCTCATGCGTCAGTTCGCCCCTGTCTTCCCCGCTTTTTCATCCTCGATTCGGGCCGCATTGGCCTTTTTCCACTCCTCACCCAGCTCCTGTGCGGATTTGCCCGTAAGGTCCTTCCACGTCTCGGCCGTGTAATCCCCGTTCCGGGCCACCGCATTCAGTTTGAGGACCACTTCTTTACCGTAGGTCTGCACCACCCAGTTCAGAAAATTACCCGTGATGCGATAACTCGCATCAAATTTGGCCGTATCCAGATTTCTCACCGTGATCTCCGCCCCCTTGCTGTGCGGCTCGTAAAGAAACCAACGGATATAATCCGGAATCCCCTCCACGATCCAGGTTGGCGGACGCTTCCCGCCTCGTCCCCGCCCATAGCTCTGCACGATGTGCACCATCTCATGGACCACCGAGCCCAAGGCCTCGCGTTTCAACTCCTTCCGGAACCAAGTGCTGTTCAAATTGATCTGACCGCCTCCCGCCGAAGCAGGCAATCCACCCATGTCATTGCGGAACTTCAGCGTCACCTTGGCCGGAGCCGTGTAGCCTTCGCTCGGCAACATCGCCACCAGCTTGGGATACCATGCTTGCACCACCGGTTTCAGCTCCTTCTCCGCCCACATCTCCAGATCAGGTGCCGCTGTTACATCCAATATGAACTGATACTTTGCATCTTCAGCCGTGAACTCCTGGACGATCCGTTTACCCACCGGAGCGACTGAACTGGTCAGCACCGGTCCCTTGGCATCGATCACATCGATCTCGCTGAAGAACGTGTTTCCAAACGCATCCCTTGCCTCAGTGCGCGATATCTCGAACATCAAGTGGCGGTAGCTGCCCAAAACTTCTCCGGTCTCGTCCTGGATGGCCACGGCATATTGCCCGCCCTCATCACTTCCTTGCGGACGCGTATCCACATTCGCGACGAGCTTCCAGCCGCAAGCTTCCGGGGCGACGCCTTTCTTTGGTAAAGG
>JAJNBN010000457.1 GCA_021156225.1 Verrucomicrobiota bacterium
GATCATGGTGGGTGAGATCCGTGACTTGGAGACGGCGGAGATCGCCATCCGTGCGGCGCTTACGGGGCACTTGGTCTTCAGCACGCTGCATACGAACGATGCCTCCAGCGCGTTCACGCGTTTGATCGACATGGGCATCGAACCTTTCCTCGTGGCTTCCTCCATCGAGGCCGTGCTGGCGCAACGTCTCGTGCGTACCATCTGCAAGCACTGCAAAGTGGAACAGAAGGTGGACCGGGATTACCTGCGCAAGCTGGGCTATCCGGCGGCGGAACTGCCGACCGCGAAGTTCTGGCATGGGGCGGGTTGCGATGAATGCCGCGGTTCCGGTTACACGGGCCGTCTGGGCATCTATGAATTGCTGGTGGTGACGGAAGATTTGCGGCCGCTGATCTTGAACCGTTCGGCGGCCTCGACCATTGCGCAGAAGGCGGTTTCCCAAGGGATGCGCACCTTGCGGCATGACGGCTGGAAGAAGGTCCGTGAAGGCATCACCACGGTGGAGGAAGTGCTCCGGGTGACGCAGACGGAGGAGCACCAGTCACTGCTGGAAGACCAGAACACGATTTTCATGACCAAGGAGTAGCATGGGGCGCGCGAATACTTGTAATGTCCTTTCCGCCGAGCCGACGCGGCGTGAAGTCTGGCGCTTCACGCGCAATGGCAACCGTTGCGTGCCAGCGGGCCAGAAGGCGCTGGGCATCACCGAACCACTGCCCGCGAACTGGGTGGCCAAAGGCTGGAGCCACCTGTGGAATCCCAAGCTGAACGTCGCCTGGCTGCCGGATGACAAGGTCTTCCTGCGCGTGCTGCACCTCCCGCCCTGCGAGGAATCCGAAGTGCTCTCGATGGTGGAGTTTCAACTGGAGAAACTCTCGCCCCTGCCGCTGACCCAGATCGTCTGGACCATTGAACATGTGAAGACGGCGCAGGCCGCGCCGGGAACTCCCCGCACGGTGCTGGTGCTTATCGCCTCGCGGGATGTGGTGGAGGAACATCTGGGCCGCCTGGAAGCGGGCGGATATCAAGCCGACCGGCTCGAACTGCCTACCATCCATGAACTGATCGAACGCCCCGTGGCGGAGAACAGCGCCTGGATCTATCCCCGTAAAGAGGGCGACAATGCCTCCTGCGTCATCGCCTGGTGGTTTGGCGGCGTCTTGCAGCAAGTCAGCCTCTTTCGCCTGACCACGGAAGGCAATTGGGAACGGGAACTGCAAGATCAGGTGGCCAAGGTATCGTGGGCCGGTGAAATGGAAGGCTGGTTCGCACCGCCTTTCCGCTGGCATCTGGTGGCGGATGACGCCACGGCATCAGCCTGGTTGCCCGTGGTGCAAAAGGTGGCCGAAGGACAGGTGGACGTGGTACGGCCCAAGCCTTTGCCCGAACTGGCCACGGCCAGTGCCGTGCATGCCTTGCGGAACGGTCTGAACCCCGGCCTCATGCCGGCGGACCATGTCACGAAGTACCGGCAGCAATTTGCCGAGCGCCTGTGGATGCGCGGTCTGGGTGTCATCGCCCTGCTCTATGTGCTGGCTGTGGGTATCTATCTCGGTGCGCTCCAATATCGGACCTATCAGCGCAACAGCCTGACGCGCCAGATCGAGGAGACGGAGACGGATTATAACAAGGCCATTCAACTCTCCGAGAAGATCAAGGTGGTGGAGATGCAGACCAGCCTGCGTTTTGCCGCCCTGGATGCGTGGAAAGCCATCGTGGCGAATCTGCCGGATGGACTCACGTTGAAGCGCCTTTCGTTTGACCGTGGGTATCGCCTGACCGTTTCCGGTGAGGCCAGCCCCTCGGATGGCCAGAAGGTCACTGACTTCACGGAAACCTTGGGAAGATTGCAGGTCAACGGACGACGGGTCTTCAAAGAAGTGCCGGTGGCCAATACCCGCCGCTCGGCGACCGTGGTCACGTGGTCGTTTTCCTGTGAATTCGCCGGAGGTGAACAATGAACAACTGGTGGCAAAACCTCAATCTGACGCCGCAGGAACGCAAATTCGTCATCGGCGTGGCGATCGTTTTCGCGCTGGTGCTGAACTTTCTCTTCATCTGGCCGCAGTTCAGCAAATGGAAGCCGGTGCTGGTGGAACTGGACGAAAAGCAGACCGTGCTGAACAAGCACCAGAAAACCATCGATGAACTGCCGAAGCTCCGGGAGCAGTTGAGCAACCTGGAGACGAACAGCGCTTCGGTGATGGTCTCGGGCGACGCCAAGACGCATTTTCGCCGCACGGTGGAGAACCTGGCGCAGCAACACCGGTTCTACTGGGACAGCATGAGCCAGCCGAACGTGAACCAGAACTCCACGAACAAGTATTTCCAAGAGATCACGATGCGGGTGAATTTCAAGGATACGGAAGAAAAGAACCTCGTGAACTTCATGTATAAATTGAGCGATGGAAATTCTTCCATCCGCGTTCGCGACTTCGATTTCACGCCGAACAATCCACCCATGCTGCTGCAGGGCTACCTGACGCTGGTGGCCAATTACGAGATGGAAACCCCGACCCGGCCAGCCGGGTCTACATCAACGCCTTTAAACGCCAAGACCCCATGAAGAAAATCACTGTCTTATCTGTTGCCTGTCTGGGGGCAGCGGCCTTGAATCTGGTGGCCCAAACGCCGCCGGCACCGGGCAGTCCTCCCCCGGTCGCCACGACCAATACCGTCCCGACTTTGCCGGGCCGAGTTGTGCCTTCCAGGACACCCACAACGCCGGCTGCTCAGGTGCCCGCGTTGCCGAGTGCGCAGACGCCCGCGGTAACCCCAGCGAATCAAGCCGTACAGCAAGTGCCGACCCCGGCTCCTCCTGGGTCTGGTGTGCCGACCGGCCAGATGGCGCCAGGTGCTGCGGGCGCGACGACGCGAGCCGCTGAAGCGGTGATCCCCATTGAAGATCTGCGGTTTCCGAACATGGAAATGATGCAGTTCCTGGACGTCTATGCCGAGCAGGTGGGCAAGACTTTGATCTACGGACAGCAACTCACGGGTCTGCTCAAGAACCAAGTGACGTTGAAAATCCAGACGCCGCTCACCAAGGCGGAACTGATCCAGGCGATGGAAAGCGTATTGGCCCAGAACGGTGTGGCCATCGTGCCCATGGGTGACAAGTTCGCGACGGTGGTGCCCGAAGCGCTGGCGTTCCAGCAAGGTGCCCGCTTCAAGACCACCGGGGCCGATCAGATCGTCGAAGCCCAATCGTTTGAAACCCGGATTGTGTCGCTGACTAACGCGCTGCCCAGCGAAGTGCAAGCCGTGCTTACTCCGTTCAGCAAAGTGCCGAACGGTATCATCGCCATCGATGGCACGCGCAAACTGATCTTGCGTGATTACGCGGTGAACCTGAAACGCATGGTGGAACTCATCGAGCAGCTCGATGTGAACATCCCGATGGAGGTGGAGCTGGAGCTGATTCCCATCAAGTACGCGCTTTCGGCGGATATGGCCTCCGTACTGGGCAGCCTGACTTCAGGCGGCGCGGTGACGGGCGGAACTACCTCCTCACGTAACCGCACCGGTGGCTTGGGTTCTACCAGTCGTACGGGGTCTACGGGTGGCAGCCTGGGCGTCGGCGGTAATACAAGTGCGGGAGGCATCCAAAGCTTGCAGAATCAGGCCCGTCCCGGACAGCCGAACGTGCCTGGCCAGCAGTCGGCCTTCCAGAATCAGCTCGCCAGCATCGTGAACCGGGCTGCCCAAGGTGGTAACAACCCCATTCTCGGTGATGCCAAGATCATTCCCGATGAACGCACGAACGCCTTGCTGGTATTCGGCACCAAGGAAGAGCGCAAGATGATCAAGGATATCATCGAGA
>JAJNBN010000458.1 GCA_021156225.1 Verrucomicrobiota bacterium
TTGGGACAATCCGCGCGACGAGGAATTAGTGCTTCCAGTCGAAAGCACCTTTCTTCAAGGCGTAGATATAGCCGATGAAGAGGATGCCCAAGAAGGAGATCATGGAACCAAAGATGACGCTCGAATGGGTGATCAGCATTTCCTTGTAAACTACAGCCCAAGGGTAGAGGAACACGACTTCAATATCGAACAGGATGAAGAGCATCGCCACGAGGTAGAACTTCACGGAGAGCCGGTTGTTGCCTTCACCGATGGGCAACATGCCGCACTCATAGGCGGTGTCTTTCATGGCGTTGCGCTTGCCGCGCATACCGAGGAAATAAGACGTGGCGAGCATCCCGACGGCGAAACCGACGGCGACGAGGCCCAAAATTAGAACCGGAATGTACTGGCTTAACTGCTCATCCATAAACCGGGCGAAAAACTAGGGGCGGCTGGCCGGAATGGCAAGAGAAACTAATGACGAGCCATCATTTCACCGTTTTCGGATCGGAAACCAAGACATGCACGATACCGCCCTTTTGCCGGAGAGTGACGGTGACCAGATGCTGCGGAAAATGACTGTGTTGAAAGCGAAAATATCCCGTGGTTGCATCTATGCGATGGAATGCGGACAGAGTGGGAGGGTTGGCGGAAGGCGATACGGAAGGGGCGGTCATCTGAGGTGTGGTCCACATCTGCCATTCGGTGATGTCGTAGCCGGCTTGGCGCAGAGATTCCCAAGCGTGAGATGCCGCCTCGATCGCAGTTAGTTCGCTGGCAGCCAGAGTTTGCGGCGCCGTATAGGAGAAACTCCGCACGCCTGGAGTGGGTGCGGGCGAAATCACCCGCGTTGTTTCCAAGTTGTAAGCCATCGAACAGATCAAGGCTGAGGCGATGAGGAAAGGGAAACAATACCCCAGCAGAGAAATAACCCGTTCGGCGGTTGTCGCTTCTTTTTTCGGCTCTAATTCGGCCTCGCTGTAAACGGGCAACCGGAGCCGGATCCGCGCCTGACGAATCCGTGAGCGCAAATACTTGGGATAATTGGTCGGCTGAGGGGCGGTTGGCACAGGACCCGTGCTGCGAAGCCTCCGGACACGTTCCAGCACGGATGCGTAAGACGACATCTCAGGCTGGCTGGCGCTCTTCATGAGAGAATGGGACTGCGTTAATAGAATGGAACGCCTGTTCCACAAAAATGGCAAGCGTTCTGATGCCAACACCGTGGGGGCATGCTGATGCCCATCAGGGTGAAATCACCCGATAGAACGCCCTCGTCCGATTCTTGGCCTGCGTATCCAGATAGTTGAAGAGGGCAGTGTCACTGAGGAACGTATGCAGCGTGGTCCAAGTGCTCAGATCGCTGGAGACCTGCAGACGGTAGCTGGTGCCGGGACTTACCTCCAGGCTCAGGGGAAGGCCTTGGGTAAAATTGATACTTCCAGCGGGCCAGACGGAGGTCAGCAGGGCTGGAACGATGAGGACAGAGGCTTTGCGCGAGGTCACGGTATCGATGTCATTGGAAACGACCACATGATATTCTCCGGTATGCCCGCCGAGAGCGCTGTTGACGGAATAAGTGCGGTTGGTGGCGTTGAGGAGCGGTTGATCATCCTTGTACCATTGATAGGTGAAGGGGTTTTTCCCATAAACCGTCACTTGCAGTTGGAACGGATTGCCCAGCGCCCGGGTGATATCTTGCGGCTGGCTGATGATCTGCGGGGAGCGCACGTGGGGCAGGACCGCGGCGGAGTCATAGACGGTCACGCGCGCGATCATATTGGTCGTCTTGCCTACCAGATTTGTGATCACCGCATAGTAGAGACCGGCGTCTTTCGCTTGGGCATTGATGACTACTATTATAGGGGCGACTGCTCCTGGTAAGAGCGTGCCGTTCCGATACCACTGAATGTTGAGCGGGGGCGTTCCTGCGGGAGTGAACGAAAGTTCCAACGGTTGCCCGCGCATGACTTCCACTTCCGAAAGCTGGCTGACGACGGCGGGGATATCCAAGACTTGGATGGTGACCGCGGCTGACTGTTCCAAGTCCTCACAGGTCAATAAGGTGGCGTAGTAACTTCCGCTATCCGCAACGGTTGCCTGAGGAATGGTCAGGAGCGCATTCGTGGCGTTCGGGATGAGTTCTTCATTCTTATACCACTGGTAGCGAATCGGCCCCAAGCAAGCCGCGCCTACGTTGAGTATGAGCGGTTTGCCAGCGGCAACTGTCTGATTGGTCGGTTGAAGGTAGATGGAGGACGGGTAGGGATTGATCCGGGGAGACAGACTGGCCAGAAACTTGGACTCGTACCGGTCATTTAACGTCAACTGCGGCCTGCGACTGTCACCGGAAGGGAAAATCACCTCATAGGTATAGTTGCCCACGAGATAAGCCCGGCCATTGGGAAGCATGGCCAAGCCGTCCACGTACACCTTATTCCATGCCGTACTATCGGTTCCGATAATCCGTTGCTGATTGATTCGTTGTCCATTGCAGTCGAATCGGAATAGCTGGCAGTATTCATTGACAAAATTACCGCTTAATTCCGTGGCCACATAGATATGGCCGTTGCGGTCGGCAATTATGCCTTTGACCTCGTTCACGCTCTCTTGGGTCAATGCCTGGATCCATTTTAATTCTCCATCTGGCTCGAACTGGGCGACAAAGCCTGATACTATGTTGGTGGAGGTGATCGTATGGGAGCCAAAACCCACGGTGGCGAAATAGGGGGCCTGAGTGCTGCGGGGAAAAATACCGGCCATATAGGCGCGGCCAGCGGGGTCAACGGCCAGCCCTAGCGGGCGGAAATTGCTTTGGTTTATCGTCCGATGTGTATTGGTGCCGTGCCGTCCCCACAGGATGTTTCCCTCGGAGTCGAACTTGAGCAGAAACGCATAAGCAGCAGTGGCGCTGGAACCGGTTCGGGCTGGCAGGGAAAGCGTCTGAAAGGTGAAATCGCGGATGTAAGTGCCACCCAAGTAGGTCTGGCCAGCCGAATCCACAGCCGTGCAAATGTAACTGTTCAGGGTGCCTGGTTCAGCGGAGCGCACCCATATGGGATTGCCGGAGGTGTCCAGTTTTGCCAGAAAAGCGATGGGCTCACCGGTCAGGTTTTCTATCTGGTGAGGAGGGGAGAAGAGGGTTCCCCTAGCGTAGGTGCCGGCGAGGATTATGTTGTTCGCGGCATCAAATTTAGGAGTGCTAAAGCTACGGTTACTTGTGCCCTCAAAAGTTTTGACCCAGAGCACAATGCCATCCGGGCCATACTTGGCGATGAATGGGCACTCTTTTCCGCCGGTGTCGGTCAGAGTGTAACCACCGAAGATGGCCGGCGCTTTGCAACTACCGCAGACCACGATGTTGTCGGCAGAATCTACCGCCAGCGCGGAAACCGTCAGTTGGTTTGTGCTTTGCAACGCGACCGCCCAAACAGGCGATCCTGCCGGTGAAATTTTTGCCAGGAAACCGTTGAAAAAGGCACTGGTGTCCGGCCCGCCCAAAGAAATCACCTGGTGTGCGCCAAACGTCACGTTGGTGATCAATGGACCGGCTATAAGTGCATTGGTCTGAGAATCTATACCTGCATAATAAGCATAATTCGCATACCCAGGCAGGCTCGTGGCCCAGTTCCACACAGCCGCGCGGTAAGTGCTGGTATTATGGTTGAGGCGGACAATCTGGGAGGTTTCATTGCCGTAGGCATCTGCAGCCGTGAAACGTAGCTGGTTTTCACCTGGAAAGAGGGACACGCTGGCGCTCCAATTGGCGGTGCCGGTAGCTGTTCCGCTAGTTCCACGGTGATTGCTCCAAGTAACCTTGGTAACCCCGGTATTATCGGCGCTGCGTTCCAATCTACTTTGATTCCGAAGGGTGAAACCGTGGCGCGCAGGTTGTCCGGTGCCGGATCGGTCGAATCAGTCAGCGGGACCGCCAATGCGGGTGTTTCTACGAGCAAGACCTCATCAGGTTGTTGGTGATCGAGACGGAAAACCAGCGACAACGAGCTGGAGCTACGCCGATAACTGGAGAGGTCCAGGTCATAACGCCGATAGTTGAGCCGTCCGCCTTCACCGGGACCGGTGCCGCCTGCGCTTAGTTCTCTTTCAACCAAGTAACGGTTTGGTGTTTTGCTGTTTTCGTAAAGGGAACGTTCCCCATAGCCCGAAGGCCAAAGATTATCGGCACCGTAATAATCCAGATCGGCAAAGACCGGCAGAATCTGGTTCTTGGGTGCTTTGACCGGGGCTTTCAAGGTCAGCGTTACCTTGAAGCCGGGCTGGGTCTGGCGGGCCACTTGCATGCTGGTGGAAGCCAGCTCCACAGTTCGTACCCAGTAATAATAGCGGGTATCCGGGCGGATATCCGTATCCGTATAGGTCAGGGCGTTGGTTTGGGAAAAGATCGCTTTGGCGCCGTCGAGAAACGGTTGTTCATTGCGGAGCAATTCGTAGAACTGAGCAGTTGCTGCTGGAGCATTCACTCCTAACAGGAACGTGCACAGCGCCAACAGCCGGACGAATCTGGATTTACTCTCCATGGCTTGATCTTGGCGAGTATCGGCGAATCTAAATGGCGATTTCAACCGTTTTTATGTAGAGAAGGATGTTCAGATGACCACGGGCAGGGAGTCAGTCTGAATTTGCGTTCTGCCGCTTGCAAAACGCCCGGGGCACACCTAGTTTGATGCCCTTAAAATTTTAAGAGCCTTATG
>JAJNBN010000459.1 GCA_021156225.1 Verrucomicrobiota bacterium
ACGGGAATAAAGGGTGAGCTGGAGCTCCTTATCCAGTGATGAATGCAAAATACATCGGTAAGCTAAAACGTTCCTCGCTCATGCTAACGCTTATGCTGGCAGCGTGCTGGTTAAGTGCAGCGGAACCGGTCAAAGATTTCACGCTCAAGCCAGCGACTAGTGGGGCGGACTTCAAGTTGAGCGAGCAGAAAGGAAAGTTTGTTATCCTGCATTTCCTCTTGAAGACGGAGTGCCCTATCTGCCTGAAACATACGCGAGAGTATATTTCGCAGGGCAAGGAACTGCCGAATGCGGCCCAGATCTTCATCAAGCCAGATGCGGAGGGGGAGATACAGCAATGGTCCGCGAAGATATCCCAAGACCTGTTGAAGAATCATCCGATTTATCGTGACCCGGAGGCGACACTCGCGAAAACGATGGGTGTTCCGGACGGTTATAAATTTCACGGCCAAGTGGTTCATTTCCCGGCGCTGATCCTGATCAATCCGAAAGGCGAAGAGCTGTTCCGTTACATCGGCAAGAATAATGGGGATCGTTATCCTTTCGGCCAGTTGAAGGCGAAGATCGAGCAGTCATCCAAGCAGTGAATTTTTGCGGTGGCTACGTTTCACGCTTTGAATCCGCAATCAGGATGACTATTCTGCGGCCTTCAGCGTTCCAAACATAGCATCGCCATGTTGACCAACGAAACTCGCCGCCAGGATTTTCCGGGACTTAGTTCCCTCACGTATCTCAATACTGCTGCCGAGAGCATCCCGCCATTGTGTGTGGGTGAGGCCATCCAGCAATATTGGGAGGACAAGCTGCGGGGGATGAAAGGACGCGACCAGCATTTCGCACAGATAGAAGCCTGTCGCGAGATCAGTGCGCGTATGACTGGCTTGAAAACCTCAGAGGTTTCCTTCTGCTCGTGCAGTTCGGAGGCGTATAACCTTTTGGCTTCTGCGCTCAACCTGCAAGCAGCAGATGAGGTCGTGGTGACGGATATCGATTTCCCGACTGGCACAACGCCGTGGTTGCGTGCCATCCAACCGCCGACGGTCCGGCTATGGCAATCGGTGGAAGGAGAGCTGCGGATCAGTGATTTGCTGCCGCTGTTGAATGAACGGACACGATTGGTGCAGGTTTCACTCGTCAGTTTCTACAATGGCTTCCGTGTGGCTTTTGCTCCGTTGCGCGATGCTATTCGGAAGCAGGCGCCCAATGCGTTGATCTCGGTGGATATCACCCAAGCACTGGGCCGCGTGGTGTTGGATTGTGCGGAGGCGGATATACTTATTTCCAGCACGCACAAGTGGACGCTGGGCATTCATGGCGGGTGCGTCATCGGGATTCCGCAACATCGGGCGGCCCGTTTGACCACGAATGCGGGCGGGTGGTTTCACCTCACGAATGCTTTTGATGCGGACCGTTTTCAGCGGGCGGTGCCCAAGGAAGGTGCGGCCAGTTATTCTGTGGGCATGCCGAACTTTGTGTCGCTCTATGCCTTGAACGCTTCGTTGCGTTATTTGGAAAAGATCGGGGTCGAAGCCATCTCGCGCCATGCCGATTCGTTGGTTGCACAGGCGCATCGCGGTTTGGTTGAGTTGGGGTTGAAGCCCATGGCACCGCATCAGGCGGATCTGCCCACAGGCATTCTGGCTTTTCGGCATCCGCAGACAGCAGCGTTGAATGCGGCTCTTGAGAAAGAGCAGATCCACGCGATGCATCATGCCGGGCGTATCCGCATCGCGTTGCATGGTTACAATACAGCGGATGACGTGAGCAAATTGCTGTCCGTGCTTGGCGAGGCGTTGAGACGCCTTTAATGGAAGAAGACTTTTTCGGCGGTCTTGCTGAGCATCCACGCGCGGTCGTCTTGCGTGAGGAAATCGAGGCGGTCGCGGATGAGGGCGATCGAATCGGGATAGTTGTGGCCGGGATCCACTTGATAGGGGCAATCACTGGCCCACATCAGGCGTTGCGAGCCATAAGCGTTTCGCACGCGCTGGATCATCGGGCCCAGATCGGTGTAGGGAGGCTGCTTCTTGCCGAGGGCGTAGAACGCCGAGGTTTTCACGTAGGTGTGCGGGAACTTGGCGAGCCGGCAGAGGGCATCAACCTGTTCATCGCGGATCAGGCCGTCCACGCCGATGCGCGCAAAGTGATCAATCACTACGCGGGTTTTCGGAAAACGTCCGCACATCTTTTCAATGGCAGGCAAGGCCTCGGGGTTGATGAGCGGGCAAATGGCCAGGCCTTGATCGGCGGCGGCCTGCCACATCGTGGCCATGCCGGGTGAGCCAAGCCAAGTATCTACCGGTTGTTTGCCGGGATGAATGCGGAAGCCGCGTACGCCGCGTGCCGCCAAAATGCGCATCGTTTGGTCTGGCTTGGAGGCGTTCTCATCGATGACGGCCACACCGGAGAACACGCTCGGGAAGCGCAGCATGGCGCTCAGCATGTAACGGTTGTCGAACCGGTAGAAGCTCATCTGGATGAGCACGACACGCGTGACGCCGTTGGGCTTGGTGTGCGTGAACAGTTGCTCGGGTGTGAAACTGGCCGGGACCATGTCCGCCACCTTGAAGCTCTCGTGGATGGGATAGCGTATCACATCAGGCGTCCATACGTGGACATGGGCGTCGATGCAGTTGCGGTGCTTGATCTCGGTAGTGGAAGTGCTGGTGCAACCGGCGGCGACACCGGCAGCGGCGATGGCCGAGGTACGCAAGAAATCCCGGCGGGTAAAGTTCTGTGAGGCAGCGTGGTTCGTGTTCATAAGTGGGCGCTGGGTTAGATGTCACTCGAAACGACGGATAAAAGCACGATAGAATTCGAAGGCCTGGATCACTTGATCGATCTCCACGTATTCCACGGCGGCATGGGCGCGATCAATGCTGCCAGGACCGAAGACGAGGCTGGGCAGGCCCTGACGCGAGAGCTTGCTGGCATCGCTGCCGAAGGGCACGCCGCAGGGTTCACCATTGAGGCCAAGCTCTTTTAGGATTTCACCGGCGAGGAGAGCAGGTGGGGCATTCAAAGGAGTATCGAGCGCTTCGTCCGTGAGCATG
Organism: Verrucomicrobiota bacterium; assembly: GCA_021156225.1. Taxonomy (GTDB): domain Bacteria; phylum Verrucomicrobiota; class Verrucomicrobiia; order Limisphaerales; family JAEYXS01; genus JAEYXS01. The sequence continues at coordinate 3,054 of JAJNBN010000459.1, forward strand.
GGCGATTCCATGGAGGCGACGAAGCCGGGATGCTTGGCGGTCAATTCATCGAGAAGACGCTGATAGTGAGCGAGCACGGCCTCTACTTTTTGGCCGGGGAGCAGGCGGCGGTCGATCTCGATGGCGCAGGTGTCGGGCACGAAATTGACCTGTACGCCGCCGTGGATGACGCCGACATTGCACGTGGCGGGACCGAGCAGGGGATGCGTCTGCGCAGCGAGACGCTGGTGATCTTCGTCCAAGGCGAGGACGAGGCGGGCCATGTGCGTGATGGCGTTCACGCCGAGATGCGGCTTGGAACTGTGTGCGGCGCGGCCTTGCACACGGATGCGCCAGCGCAAGACGCCTTTGCTGGCCACAACGAGGCGCATCTCCGTAGGTTCCGCGACGATGGCGGCATGACCGGTCAGGCCTTCACACAATTTCACCACGCCGCGATACGAGTATTCTTCATCCACGGCGGCGGCGAGCCAGACTTCGCAAGGCGGGGTGAAGCCTTCGGCTTTGAGAGATGCGACGGCGTGCATCATGCCGGCCAAGCCGGCTTTGGTGTCACAGGCGCCTCGGCCATACATTTTTCCTTCGGAGATGACTGGATCAAATGGCGGAATGGTCATGCCCACGACAGAGACGGTGTCCGTGTGGGCTTCGAGGACGATGCGGCGGGAAGGGTCTTTACCGGGCAGTTTGGCGATGCAGTTAGGGCGACCGGGAAAGACTTCCTGTTCCCAGGTTTCCAAACCGCGTTGGCGGAAGAAATTACCGATG
>JAJNBN010000460.1 GCA_021156225.1 Verrucomicrobiota bacterium
TGGTGGGCATCTTTCTGGGCACGGGCATCGGCGGCGGCCTGATCATCAATGGCAAGCTCTTCTCCGGTTTCAACAAAACCGCGGGCGAGATCGGCCACATGATCTTGGAGGTCGGCGGTCCGAAATGCGGTTGCGGCAACAAAGGCTGCTTCGAGGCATTGGCCAGCCGCAGTGCCATCTTCCGCCGCATCCAGACCGCCGTGAAGGACGGCCAGAAAACCGTGCTCACTGAAATGCTGGGGGACAACCTCGAAGAGATGAAAAGCGGCGACCTACGCAAGGCCATCAAGCGCGGGGATAAGTTCGTGGAAAAGGTGGTGGAAGAAGCGGCCGAGTATACGGGCATCGCCGTGGCCAATCTCATTAACATCTTCAATCCCGACACGATTGTTTTAGGTGGCGGCGTCATCGAACAGATGGAGGACCAGATGATGGCCATCATCGTAGAGACAGCCCATGATTATGCGCTCGATGGCACGTCTGAAGGCATCGAGATCATCGCCTCCAAATTGGGTGACAACGCCGGGATCACCGGAGGGGCGGTTTTGGCCCGGCGGAACCTAGCCTGATTGGCACTCCCCTCAATTCCGCATTATCTTGCTTCGTATGGTTGAATCCGTAACACGCCGGGCGGTCATCGATATCGGCACCAACTCGGTAAAGTTGCTGGTGGGCGATATCACTGACGGCCATGTCACGCCCGCCCACGAAGCGGGGGAGCAGACGCGGCTGGGCCAAGGGCTTTATGAATCGCAGCGGCTTCATCCCGATGCCATTGCGCGAACCGTGGATTGCGTGACGCGGTTCACCGCCACCGCGTGGGAGATGGGGGCCGACTCTATCCGCGTCATCGCCACCAGTGCCACGCGTGATGCGCAGAACGGCCCGGAGCTGGTTCAAGCCATCCAGGAGCACACCAATCTCCAGACCGAGGTGATCACCGGCGCGACTGAGGCGGAGTGGGTCTATCGCGGCGTGCTGAGTGACGCTTCGCTCGCACAGCATCCCCTGCTGATTCTTGATGTTGGCGGTGGCAGCACCGAGTTTATTGTCAGCACGCACGGCGAGCGCCGGTATGATCACAGTTTTCAACTGGGCACCGTGCGGTTGCTTGAGAATTTTCCGCCAGCCGATCCGCCCACGATGGAAAATCTCGCCACCTGTCAGCTTTGGTTGAAAGACTTGCTGGAAAAATCGGCATCTCCCGCCATCCAGCCATTGTTACCGCCTCACGGAAGCCCTGAAACCTTGCTGGTCGGCACAGGCGGTGCCGCGCTGATCCTGGCCCGGATACATCTTGGCCTGACAGACTTTTCGCGCGAGCAGATGGAGGGACTATCCATCTCCGCCCAGGATGTCACCGCCATCCGCCAACATCTGTGGAGCCTGCCCCTTTTTCAACGGCGCCAGATCGTCGGCCTCCCGCCGGAACGGGCGGATGTGATGCTGATGGGCGCATTGATCTATGAGTCGGTGCTGCATCACTTCGGTATCCAGGCCTTGCGTGTGACCACCCGGGGATTGCGTCATGCAGCGCTATTGACGATGTAGCGACCGACACCGAGCAGTCCGGCACCAAAAACAAAACCCCGCTCCATCACTGAAGCGGGGTTGCTCTTTTGATTTGGTTTCAGCTTAGAATTTGTATTTCACGCCAGCCACGAACTTGATGTCGTTCTTCTTGCGGCCGGTTGCCGGTTCGTTGTCGTAATTATCCACCACGTAGAACTCCAGCTTCACGGACTTCGTGATGTCCGTCTCGATGCCGATCTCGAAGTTGAACAGGTAGTTGTTGAAATCATCGATCTGCGGCAGGAACTCCGCCTTCTGCCAGATACGGGCGCGGTCGCTCAGCTTGTATTGGAACTTCTCACCCACGCGCGCGGTCAGGTAGCTCTTATACTGGCCACCCACATCTTCAAACACCACCGTGGGACCCGCTTCAGCGCTGAGCACAGTACGCTCGTTCTTGATGAAGTAGTAGCCGAGACCGGGGCCGACATTCACGCGGTAGGAAACATCCGCGATGTCATCATGCAGATAATCCGTCAGGATGTAGCCGTAAAGCTGCTCGGTGAACAGCCGGTTGTATTGGGCGGAAAAACGGAAGGAATCGTTGTTCTTCACGCTGTTCGCCTCGCCATACGTGGCGTCCGCGGCGAGGTTCAGTTCGTTCTTGTCCCACTTGCGCAGCGCTTGCACGCGAGCATTGAACATGACCGTATCGCTGTTGCCCTGGGTGAGCGTCACACCGAGACCGGCGCTGCCTTCCCACTTCGGAGCCGGTTTCGCTGCCACCGCCGGGGCGGGCGCAGCGGCCGCTTGGGCATGGGCATTGGAGGATAACACGCCGATGACTGCCGCCAGCACACTGGCAACGACAAGCGTCCGCTTGATGGATGTATGAATCATATTCATAAATGAACCGCGAACCATAGTCCCAGTTGCGGGTGTGTCAAAAACCGAATGGAAAGATTTTCGGCTCTACCGGATGAAAACCCCATTTCGGAAGGGTTGCATTTACGTTTACAAGCCGACGTGAAAGGGCGTATTTTCCCGCTATCGCCCAGCCTATGAAAACTGCATCACCCAACAACTCCCCCGCCACCGGCACCAGTCGTCGTAACTTTTTGAAGACCAGTGCCTTGGCTGCGACGTACGGCGGGCTGGCGGCGGTTCCCGCCACGACCAAAGCAGTTCCCGCCACGGCGCAAGTTGACCCTGCTTACCGCATCGAGAAAGGGCGCATCCGGCAATCCATCATGGGCTGGTGTTTCAAGCCCATGCCGGAAAAAGAGCTGGCCAAACATTGCAAAGAGATCGGGCTCGTGGCGATGGAAGGCATCAGCATCGAGTCTTATCCGATGGTGAAGGAACTGGGATTGAAGGTCTCGCTCGTGGGCAGTCACGGCTTTGCCAAAGGGCCGATCAGCCCGGCCAATCATCATGAGGTCAAAAAAATCCTGCTAGATCGCATCGACCTCGCGGCGAGCATCGGGGCGCCGAATGTCATCACCTTCACCGGCATGCGAGAAGCGGTCATCAACGACGATCAAGGCGCGAAGAACTGCATCAATTGCTGGCTGGAAGTGATCAAGCACGCTGAGAAAAAGAAGATCACCTTGGTGTTGGAGCATCTGAATTCACGGGACAACTCGCATCCGATGAAAGGCCACCCGGGCTATTTCGGAGACAATGTGGATTTCTGCATTCAACTGGTGAAAGCGGTCGGCTCACCCAATTTCAAACTCCTCTTTGATATCTATCACGTGCAGATCATGAACGGCGACGTCATCCGCCGTATCAAGATGTACAAGGATTATATCGGGCACTACCACACGGCCGGTTGTCCGGGTCGTGGCGAGTTGGACGATAATCAGGAGATCAATTATCCACCAATCCTACGGGCCATTTTGGAGACCGGCTATACAGGCTATGTCGCGCAGGAGTTCATTCCGACGTGGGATGATCCGATTCTCGCGCTACGTCACGCCGCCAAAGTCTGTGACGTGTAAGACTTGGGATCAGTGATGATCCGGGCTGTGCGCGCCAGCCGGCATGGGTCCACCACCGCCACCAGTGCCACCACCTTTCGCGGTCTTGGCATTTGTGGGCGTCATCATCTTCGCCAGCTTGGAGTCCTTGATGTCATCCAGCAGCGAGTAAGCCACCGGTGTCACCACCAACGTCAAGAGGAGTGCCAGCGTCTGCCCGCCGATGACCACCACCGCCACGGCACGACGCTCTTCCGATCCTGGACCGGAACCCAGCGCCAGCGGGATCATGCCCACCACAAACGTCAGCGTGGTCATGAGAATGG
>JAJNBN010000461.1 GCA_021156225.1 Verrucomicrobiota bacterium
ACTTGATGTCCCGCAGTTGGAAAACTGTGCAACCGATGAGGAGGAAGGTCAGGTTGAACCCCATCAGAATGCTTATCGACTCCAGGATGCGGGCGGTGGGAATCGGTTGAGCCAGCATAAGAAACCAGACGTCGAGGTGATGCGTGATGAACCAGTGCTGGATGTCCTCAAAGAACGGGATGCTCATCAGAATGCGGTTCAGAAAAACAAATGACAGGGCCAGAATGGTCGCTGCCGCCGGCTTCACGTTGAAACATGAGAACATGAACGCCAGCGTCATGATGCTCGTCGCCTTGAAAGCCATCAAAAGGATGGCCCCCGCATAATGGATCAAGCCGTCTTGCGGATTGAAAACACTAAACAATTGTCCGGGAAAGAAGGCAAACAGGCCGCCCCATGGAAACAGCAACTGGGCGAACAACACGCTGAACACTCCCAAAGTGACGGCGCAAAAAACGGAGAACACAAAACCGGCCAGCCATTTCACCAGCAACAGGCGCAAGCGGCTGATCGGCCGCGACAGGATCATGCGCAAGGTGCCATCCTCCGCCTCCTTTGCCACGATATCGCCCCCGACCAGGCACACGTATAACGGCAAAAGCATCAACGCCAACGGCAGCAGCATGATCGTGGCCACGGTAAGGCTGGAAATGAAGTCTTCAGGCACGTAGCCATTCCCCTCCAGAGTGCGCTTCATCCCATCCATCCCGTGAAACTTCAGGATCGCCACTACCAGAATCTGCGCGAGCAGGAACATCAGGAAGCCGATGTAAGTCCGCTTCTTGCCGAAGAGCTTCCAGAGTTCGTTGCGCAGTTGCAGCCAGAGCATGTCGTCCCTTTAGTTTTTCTTCCCCGCAGCCTTGACCAGTGACAGATAAAAATCTTCCAGAGTGGGCTGATGCACCGCCATTTCGTGTATGCGGAACCCCCGCTCCACCAAGCATTCCACCAACTGATCGGGCTTGGCATCATCCGCCAAGGCAAACAAATCTTGCTCGCGTTCATCCACGATCAAACGCATGTGCTTCAACTGCGCTTTGGCGCGTTCCGGCTCCGAGGTCTTCAGCCGCACCCACGTCTTGTCTCCACGCACGTCCTTCAAGGAACCTTCAAACACTTTCACGCCTTTCTGCATCACCGCGATGCGCGTGCAGAGCTGCTCCACTTCATTGAGGAGATGAGAGGAAAGCAAAATGGTCAGTCCCAATTCCTTTTGCAGACGCACGATGGTTTGGCGCATCTCGTGAATGCCTTCTGGATCAAGACCGTCACTGGGCTCGTCCAGAATGTGCAACTCGGGATTCGGCAGAAGTGCCTGGGCTAAAGCCAGCCGCGTACGCATACCATGCGAATAAGTCCTTACAGCGGCTTTTTCACGGCCCGTGAGCCCAACCCAATCAATCACTTCGCGCAAACGCTCCGGAGGTGTCGGTGCTGTGTAGTGACTGAGGATCTCCAAGTTCCGCCACCCGCTGAGATAATCGTAGAAGACCGGCGTCTCAAAAATTGCACCGACTTTTTCCAGCGCCTTCTGCCGATGCCGGGTGACATCATGACCACAAACGAAAACTTCTCCTTCGGTCGGCCAGACTTGGCCCAGCATCATGCCGATACAGGTGCTCTTCCCTGCCCCGTTGTGACCGAGCATCCCGAAGATTTCACCCTTGGGCACGGAGAGATCGATCCGCTCGACTGCGGGCCGGTTCCCGAACACCTTGCGCACCCCTTTAAGTTGAATCACTTGGTCCCCTCCACCGCCAGCAGATTTTTGATGTGCCCATCGGCGTAAAGATAGTTCACCGCCTTATCCTCGCCGCGGGCCCGATGAAACGACTCTTTGTCAAAAAATAATGGCACCTGGTGCGATTTGAAATTGAGGGTCAGGATGCGGAACCGGTCTTCTGCCTGACCATTCACCAGCACGTTCCAGGCGTAACTGGAACCCGTCTGCTGAAACAGTTGTTTGTCATCTGCAGGGCAGCGCCAGACTTGTGGTGAGCCGACAAAATTCGCGAGCACGCGGTCAGGGCTGCTGGGGAAATTGGTGAGGAAAGAATTGGTGCTCACGGGACGATCATACATCGTGGGCATGCGCTGGTTGTTCTGGTCCACGCAGAGTTGCAGCCCCACTCCCAACTGGCGGAGATTGCTCAGGCATTGCGTCCCCATGGCTCCGGCTTTTCCCTTCGCGATGACCGGCAAGAGCATGGCCGCCAAGATGCCGATGACGGCGATCACCACCAGCAGCTCCACCAGGGTGAATGCAGCCCGGCGCTTTGAGGAAGCGAAGTGTTTCATACTCAGCGGCGGAACAGTCGGCCGTTTTCCATGGTTTTCTGCAGCTCTTCCATGAATGGAGCCAACTCGGCCTTGGTCTGCGCCGAGCTGTCTTTGTAGAAAGAGTTTAGGCCCATCTTCACCACCTTCTCCTGCAATTCAGGCGTCAACTCTGGGTCGCGTCCCGCGCGTTTCCCCTTGCTCCCATCCAATGAGGTCGGCTCACCTTCCTCGCGTGCCTTCTTCATCCGTTTCACCGCCTCGCTGATCGCTTTCTGACGTTTATCCACTGGCATCTCCTCAAACGCCGTCATCATTTGCTTGAAGCCGGTGGGCAAGGTGTCTTCCAGAAATTGTGCCTTTTCAGCATCGGTCATCTCTTTGAACAGGCGGCTCCACTCCTCATCGATCCGCGCTTTCCGCCGGTCTTGATAGCCAAGCGCATTCAGCATCGAGGCCAGTTTTTTCAACCGCTTGGCCCGCTCTTCCGCCGACAGGTTTGCCAGATCCGTTTCTTTCAGCGAGGAGGCCACCTTTTCCACCGTCACTTTGGCGTTGCGGGCGAGGACAAACCCAGTGATGGCAACCACCCAAACCGCCACGAAGACGGAGGCGGCTATCAAGATCACTCGTTTTTGGCGTTGGGTCACAAGCCAAATTTATCCTAAACAGGCTTCGACGCCACAGAAAAACTCGCATTGCCCGTTTGCGGAAAGGTCAACCAACGGTTAAACAGCCTGTGTGCGACGTCCTCTTTGTCACGCTCTCGACTGGCTGGCCATCCAGGTGGCCTGTCGCAGCCCGCAACGTGGTGTCGTCTTGCCGGAAGAGCATGGTCGTATCGCCAATCTATTGGCTCATCCTGACTTCTTCTCCGGCAACATGGCACCGCTTGGAGAGATCCATTTTCAAAGCGAGCATCATTTCTCCTTTCCTTCACCCTTACCCTGCCCTTGGGCGCAGAACAACACCGTGCCGGGACGCCTCTACCGCTCAGGCCAAGATTGGGCCAAACGGCCGATCGTCTTGCTCTTGCACGGCTGGAACGGGGAACTCAACTACGAAACGCTGTTCCCATGGATGGGCCGTCGATTGGCCGCGCAAGGGATCACGGCGATGAGCCTGTTGCTGCCCTATCATGGCAGTCGCAAGCCGCGCGAGCCAGGAGCCATTCGTAACTTCATTTGTGATGACGTCGGAGCGGTGCTCGCGGCCGCGCGGCAAAGCATTGCCGATTGTCGGGCGCTCATCGGCTGGCTGCACGCCCAAGGCTGCCCTCACGTCGGCGTCTTCGGCCTATCCTTCGGCGGCTGGCTCACCGGTCTGCTCTCCTGCCATGAGCCGTTGCTTTCCTACGCCATTTTGGGCACGCCGATCAACCGGATGGATCGCGCTTTGCGAGAGCTTCCCTTTTGTCTGCCGCTCAAGGAGAAGCTCGAGCATCATCAGCTCAAAGTTGACAGCTTCGATCTCGTCTCCCAAAAACCGATTCTGTCTCCAGACCGCACGCTTTTGTTGGAATCACAGCATGACCTGTTC
>JAJNBN010000462.1 GCA_021156225.1 Verrucomicrobiota bacterium
GTGGCGAGTGCGATGAGCGGACCTTTCCGGGCCTTGATCTCTTGCAGGTTGCTGAAGGTCTTTTCGTAAAGGCCATCGGTGGGCAGGATGAAAACAGTGGGCGTACGTTCGTCGATCATAGCGATGGGCCCGTGTTTCATCTCGGCGGCGGGATAGCCTTCCGCGTGGATGTAGGAGATTTCCTTGAGTTTCAACGCGCCTTCGAGGGCGACCGGGAAGGTGTATTGGCGGCCGAGGAAGAAAAAATCTTCCACGTGCGAATACTTCAGCGCGATCTGCTTGATGCGTTCGTTCTGAGCGAGCAGGGATTCGATCTGCTTGGGCACAGCTTCGAGCGCTTTGATGATCTGCTGGCCGCGACCGTGCGAAAGCATGCGCAAGCGGCCCATGTAGAGCGCGAGCAAAGTGAGGACGGTGACCTGCGAGGTGAAGGCCTTCGTGGAAGCGACGCCGATTTCTGGTCCCGCGTGCAGGTAGATGCCGCCATCGGCCTCGCGAGCGATCGTGCTGCCGACGACATTACAAATGCTCAACACCTTGTGACCGCGACGGCGGGCTTCACGCAAGCATGCAAGGGTATCCGCCGTTTCACCGGATTGCGTGATGACGAGCACGAGCGTGTGCTTCTCGATGGGGGCATTGCGATAGCGGAACTCGCTGGCGTATTCCACTTCCGTTGGCAGATGCGCGAGGTCTTCGAAGAGGTATTCGCCTACGAGTGCGGCGTGCCAACTGGTGCCGCAGGCGGCGATGACCACTCGATCCACGGCGCGCAGTTCAGCGCTGCTCATGTTGAGGCCACCGAACTTGGCCATGGCCTCATCGAGATCGATACGCCCGCGCATGGCGTTCTCCACGGTGCGTGGTTGCTCGAAGATTTCCTTGAGCATGTAGTGCGCGTAGTCACCGCGCTCGATGGCTCCGGCGCTGAACTCGATCTGGCTGATCTGGACCTTGGCCGTATCGTTGCCCAAGTTGATGACCGTGAAATCATCCTTGTTCAACGTGACGACATCGTAGTCGTTCAGGTAAACGACCTTCTGCGTGTGGGCAACGATGGCACTGGAATCGCTGGCGAGGAAGTTTTCGCCCTCACCCACACCAATGATGAGAGGGGAGCCGCGACGTGCGCCGACGATGATGCCGGGTTCATCCCGGCAGACCACCGCGATTCCGTAAGTGCCGATCACTTCGCGCAAGGCATTGGCCACAGCTTTGCCCAAGCGGGAGCCGGCGGTGGTGTCGCCTTCCAACTTTGCGTAATGCTCGCCAACCAGATGGGCGAGCACCTCGGTATCCGTCGAAGAATGAAAAGTGTGGCCGGCCTTGATGAAGCGGGCTTTGAGGCGCTCATAGTTCTCGATGACGCCATTGTGGACTAGAGCGATGCGACCGGATTCATCCAGGTGCGGATGGGAGTTTTCATCACAGGGAGCGCCATGGGTGGCCCAGCGGGTATGGCCTACGCCCGTGCTGCCTTCCACCGGTTGCTGGGCGATGAGACGGGAGAGACCCTCATCGATTTTCCCTTTTTTCTTGCGAGTTGCAAGCTGGCCGCCCTGGAAAATGACGACACCTGCGCTGTCATAGCCGCGATATTCCAGCCGCCGCAAACCCTCCAGCAAGATGGGGGTGGCTGACTGATTCCCAACGTATCCAATGATTCCGCACATTTTATGAAAAAGCTTCGGGCAATTTAAGAAAAGCGAATCTCGTTGCCCTTACTACAGAGGGCAAGGTATAGAGACAGACAAACGAACCGCAAGAAAAGGATTCTATGCCCAACGGACCGGCTGTGCCTATAACGAAACCCCCGAAAGTCCTCGCCATCATCATGGGTGGTGGACAAGGGACGCGCCTCTTCCCGCTGACCAAAGAACGGGCCAAACCCGCGGTGCCGCTGGCGGGCAAGTATCGGCTGGTGGACATCCCGATCTCGAACTGCCTGAACTCCGGCGTGAACAAGATCTATCTGCTCACCCAGTTCAACTCGGCTTCGCTGCACCGGCACGTCTCGCAGTCTTACAAGTTCGATCATTTTTCGGGCGGGTTTGTGGAATTGCTGGCGGCGGAACAAACGTTCACCGATACGACATGGTATCAGGGAACAGCCGATGCCGTGCGCAAGAACTTGATGCACTTCCGTAATCAAGACTTTGATTACGCGCTGATCCTGAGCGGTGACCAGCTCTACCGCATGGATTTCGCCAAGATCGTGAGCCAGCACGTCGCTACCGGGGCAGAGCTGACCATCGCCACCATTCCGGTGCCCCGCTCAGATACACCAGCATTGGGCATCATGCAAATTGACGAGCAACGGCGTATCACCCGTTTCGTGGAGAAGCCGAAAGACCCGGCCGTGCAGGATTCCTTGAAGCTAGAAAAAGACTGGCTGCCCAAGCTGGGGATTGAAGGGGACGGTGAACTGTTCCTGGCCTCCATGGGTATCTATGTCTTCACTCGCGACGTGATGCTGAAGCTCCTGGAGAACGACCTGACGGACTTTGGCAAACACATCATCCCGGGCGCCATCAACACGCACAAGGTTTACTCCTACGTCTTCCAAGGCTATTGGGAAGATATCGGCACGATCCGCTCCTTCTTCAATGCGAACATTGATCTGACGGCCGAGTTGCCGCGGTTCAATTTCTTCGACATGACGGCACCGATCTTCACGCGTCCACGCTTCCTACCCGCCACGAAGATCAATGGTGCGGAGGTGAGCCACTCCATTATTTCAGACGGTTGCATCCTGAATTACGCGACCCTCAGTCATACGCTGGTGGGCATCCGCAGCACGGTAGACGCGGGCACGCGTATCCATCGCAGCATTCTGCTGGGCTCGGACTATTACGAGTCCATGGAATCCATCCAGCAAAACGCGGCCAAGGGCAATCCGCCCATCGGCATCGGCAAAAACTGCCGGATCGAGAACGCGATCATCGACAAGAATGCGCGCATCGGGGACAACGTGGTGATCACGGCGGAAGGCAAGACGGGGGATATCGATCATCCCTTGTATTATGTCCGTGATGGCATCGTGATCATTCCAAAGAATGGTGTAGTGCCGAGCGGTACGGTGATCTAAACCAAGCCGCGAAATATTTCACGCTCACAGCCGTCGGAATATTCCGGCGGCTGTTTTGCTTTTACTTCACCACTTTGGTGTGAGGAGGTGCCGTTGATTCCTGGCCGAAGCGGCTGGCAAATATAGGTGCGTATTGCAGAACTCCCACAATCCCTGCGATGAACAGGAGATTTTTGTGAGCACCGCCAAGGATGATGCCGATCATCCCGCAGCCTTCCGCCAGCGCCATGCCCATCACGAATATGCTCAGAGCTTTCGTCGCATTTTCTATCCGGGGCAGGATAGCCCAGCGAACGACTACGCTGATGACAAGCGGCGGCAGTGCGGCAATCAATCCTAACGGAAATCCAGAAGCCTGGTTTGGCGACTGGGTCGAGGACTGTCCCAGTATCACATAAATGATAGGCAGGCTCGTCAGGATGGCGGCCCACAACGCCCAGAAGACCATGGGTTTCGGCGGTGTCTGATTAGTGCTCATAGGCTTGGCAAAAGTGATCGCAGGGAGTCTTGCTCAAGAGCATAAAGCCTTGGGCCGGGATTTTTCAATGCCAGATTGATAAGCGATCCATTGGCAGATCTGCCCCATCACACGGGTCGAGAAAAGCACGCTGATATGTCCATGAGGCACGCGCCAGATTTCCGGTTTGTTCCAGCTTAGCCAAAGCTCCTCGATGGTTTCGGCAGGAGCGAACAGGTCATGCTGTGATTCCAACAAAAGCGTGCGGT
>JAJNBN010000463.1 GCA_021156225.1 Verrucomicrobiota bacterium
GGTAATGCAAGGAGGATAGCAGAGAAGCTTCACGGTCACAAAGCGGATTCGGATTACAATTCAAACGGTCGATGGGAGGCTGCTTTCCGAACAACGCAGTCGTATTTCACACCACCTTTGCTTATGGCTATTGAAGCGGCTTAAAAGCCGCGCTCCATCAGAGCTGCGTCACCACTACCTTCAGCGATTCCGGCGTGGGCTTGGCGGCGAGTTCCACAGCTTCTGAAGTTTGCGTCAGCGGAAAACGATGAGTGATGAGGCCGCGCACATCCAGCTTGCGGGAGAAGACGAGCTTGGCCACTTCGGGTTGCAAGGTCACATCGGAGGAATAGCTGCCGAGCAAATCCTTCTCATCGACGCAGACGGTGGAGAGATCGATGTCCGTGAGGGCACCGCGCTTGGTGTGGGCGAACAACAGCACCTGCCCTGCTCCGCGCAGGAGGCTCATCGCCTGTTTCAACACCGCATCCACTGGAGTGGCGATCACGGCGGCGTCCAGGCCACGAGCTTTGGTGAGCTTGGCCACTTGGGCGGACAGGTCGGTGGCATCACCACGGATGGCTAGTTTCGCGCCGAGCTTCTTGGCAAGCTTAAGACGTGTATCGAGTAAATCCGTCGCTACGACATTGAGGCCGCGCAAGGCCAGCAGGCGGGTGAACATGAGTCCGATGGGGCCTTGGCCGGCCACGAGCACGGCGTCACCTTTCAGGAGATTTAGGCGTTTCACGCCTTTCAGCACGGTGTTTACTGGCTCCAGCATGGCGCCTTCTTCGAAGGTGTTCTTGGCGGGTATCTTCACGACGCCGGGCAGGCAGAAGGACATCACGCGGACGTATTCGGCGTAGCCGCCACCGGCGGGTTCGAAGCCAGCGGTAATGCCGGTGCGTTTGTATTGCGGACATTGCGCGAAGGCTTGATGACGGCAGGCGTGGCATTTCAGACACGGCACATGGTGATGCAATGCCACGCAATCACCGACTTTTAGTCCACGCACTTTGGCGCCGGTTCTGACAATGGTTCCTGCTGTCTCATGACCGAAGATGCGGGGGGGTGGCACGGTGCCGTAGTGGATTTTCTTGATGTCGGTGGGGCAGACGCCGCAGACGGCGACTTTCACGAGGATCTCATTCGCGCCGATGCGTGGCACTGGGACTTCTTCCACGCGGAGGTCTTTTACGCCGCGGTATACCACGGCTTGCATGGTCTTTGGTAGTTTGTCGGTCACGGGTTGGAGATACTAGAAATCAGGGGAGGCGGGAAGCTTTTCGCGTTTTTGTAGCCGCCGAGGTGACGCGGCTCTGACTTGCTGAGGGAAGATGCAAGAGCCTCCTCACGTCGGCTGCTACGTTTAGCGAATGAACTCCTTAAACCATTGTTCTGGCTCGGCGCGGTAAATGCGCTCGGCGCCTTGCCATTGGAAGCGGACTTCACCGGCGTGTAATGCCTGGCAGTGGAGAATGAGGCGTTGGCGTTGCTCATCCGTTAAACGGCTTTCCACTAACGCGAGGTAGAGGGTTTCATCGCCACCATAGATTTTGTCACCGACGATGGGATGACCGAGGTGCGCGAGGTGAATGCGGATCTGGTGTTTGCGGCCGGTCAGGAGTTCGACTTCGAGCAGGGAGAAATCACCTTCGGCGCGGGTGAAGCGTTTCAATACTTTGAAGGCGGTCTGGGAAGCGGCGCCATCGGGGCGGACGCAGTCTTTGATGGCTACGATGCTGTGCTCGTCTTTGCCCAAGGGGGCGTCGATGAGGCCGGTATCGGTCGCGACGTGGCCGCGCACGATGGTTTGATAGATCTTGCGGACCTCACGGCTCTCCCATTGCTTGCGGAGTTGTTTGGCAGCGGCATCGGTCTTGGCGACGAGCACGAGGCCGCTGGTCTCGCGGTCGAGGCGGTTGATGAGATGGGGGTGGCTGGCTTCACCGAGATGCAGGCGCACGCGGCTGATGAGGCTGGAGTAGATGTCGCCTTTCGTGGGGTGGCAGACGAGGTCAGCCGGTTTGTTGATGACGAGGAGTTCGTCATCTTCGTGGATGACTTCGAAAAGGCGGTCGGGGGGAGAGGCGGTCATGTCGCCCACCTTGCTTTTGATTGCGCAAGCTGTTCAGAGGAAAGGACATCCAAAGAATGCAGCGAAAGATTTACTTCCGTTGCCGGCAAACGATTCCCATTGGCTCGCTCACCCCTCACCCCTGCCCTCTTCCCATTAAGGGGCGAGGGAGAACATAGGGTCGCGCAAATGCGATATCGCTGTCCCCTTGTTCTCCACAACAAGGACGCGAGCTGGCACGAAAGGTTTTGCGGACGGCGGCTTGTCACAAGGGCGGATGTGGGTATCATCCGCCCGAGTGAAAGAAAAGTGGAATGTCGTCATGCCCGTCATCCTGCTGATCGCGTTTGCGGTCACGAGGTGGCCTGATTTCATGCCGCCAAACTTCAGCGCGGCTTATGCGCTGGCGTTTTGTGCGGGGGCGTATTTCCCGGCCCGTTACGTCTTGTGGGTGCCGCTGGTGGTCATGCTGGGCAGCGACATGATCATCAATGTCTTCTATTACAAGGTGGCGCCGGTGGGCAGTTACATGCTGGTGAGCTACTCGCTCTATGCGTTGCTGATCGTGCTGGGAAGACAGTTCGGGCCCAAGGCAGGTTTTTTCAAATTGCTGAGCGGAGGCATCCTCGGCGCGTTTCTTTTTTATGTCATCTCAAACACATTTGCATGGATGGGTAATCCGGCCTATCTGAAAACGTTTGAGGGATGGATCAAGGCGTTGACGACGGGCATGGATGGATTTCCGCCGACTTGGATTTTTCTGAAGAACACGTTGTTGAGCGGCGGGTTGTTCACGGGCCTGTTCGTGGGAGCGATGAAGGCAGCGGAAGCGACGGAACGGGAACCGGAACTGAAGGAAGAGGAAGAGAAAGAAGAAACGGAAAAGCCGGAGGGGGAAGAGGCGAAGGCGTAGAGGATCAAGTCGAACGGTTAAATCGTGGCTGCCAGTGAATTCTCAGCCCTCACCCCGGCCCTCTCCCCCTTTGAGGGGAGAGGGAGAAAAATAGCAGTCCAGCGAATTAACGATTTTAACCAGCCTGCATGAAGATCGGCCTTATCTCAGACACGCATGGGTATCTGGACCCGCGTGTGCCGGAGATTTTTGAGGGGGTTGAGTATATCCTGCACGCGGGGGATATCGGGTACGCTTCCATCATCCTGGAGCTCGAACAGATTGCGCCGGTGACGGCGGTGTTGGGGAATAATGATTTCGGGATGGAGTATCGGGAGACGGAGGTGGTGGAGGTGGGCGGCGTCAAATTCATGGTGCATCACATCGTGGAGCCGAGGCGATTGGAGGATTCACTGAAGCGGAAGGTGATTCATCATGGGCCGGATGTCGTGATGTTCGGGCATACGCACAAGCCGTTCAATGAAGTGATCGAAGGGGTGCATTTCCTGAATCCGGGATACGCGGGCAAGCCGCGGTTCAAGATGGAGCGGTCGGTGGCGATTTTGCATCTGGAGGATGGGATACGGCGGGTGGAGTTTGTGGAGCTTTGAGCGAGGTGGTTCCAAGCGCGGCGGTTTCGTGTAATTGCCCGGGATGACCCTTTCCGCGATGCTTCAGGGCAAGTCCATGTCGCTATTGATAGAAATATTCTTCTGCATACTGGAAGCTGGCCATCTCTGGCGGGTGTTCCTGGCGTTGGCGGCGGGCATGGGAATCGTGGGGCTGGGAGATTGGCTGCTGCCGGCGGATAGTGGTTGGCGGGTATTGGCCAGTCCCGTGCTGGTTCTCGCCCTGATCGGCG
>JAJNBN010000464.1 GCA_021156225.1 Verrucomicrobiota bacterium
ATGATGCGTCAAATCCTTTTCCTGGGCTTGAACTGGGCGGCGTGAAGCTGGATGAGGGTGAGCTCCTTCTCGGTGAGACGGCTGCGGACGAGCAACCAATGTTCGTGATGGTGCGGTTTGCCCTGCGTCTTGACGGCCAGGAAAAGCCATTTGCCGGCCTCAAAATTATTGCGCTCGCAGCCGAGACCTTCGCTGAGCATGTAGCCCATCATGTATTGGGCTTCGGGATTGCCCCGTTCGGCCGCGCGCTGAAACCATTCGATAGCGACGGTGTAGTCTTTATCCACGCCCCGGCCAACGTAATAAAGGTAAGCCAGGCCATATTCCGCCCAGTCATGGTCCTGCTTAGCGGCCGCTTCGTACCAGCGCGCTGCTTGTTTAGGATCGGTGGGGATGTCCTTGCTCTTGTCGTAAAGGGTGGCCAGTTCGTACTGGGCCCAAACGACGCCCGCTTCGGCCGCCTGAAGGTACCACTTCACCGCTTCGGGGATGTCCTTGAGTTGGCCACCTTCGCCCGCGCTGTAAATCATGGCGAGTTCGTAGGCCGACCATTCGTTGCCGCCTTCGGCGGAGGCTTTGTACCAGCGAACGGCTTCCGCCATGTTCTGGGGGACGTTTTTGCCGGCTCGGTATTGGTCAGCCAGGAGCGGTTGGGCGTATTTGTGACCTTGGGCAGCGGCGCGTGACAGCCATTGCAGTGCTTTCGCCGCATCGGGTGTGGCGCGAGGGAAAGCAGCCATGCCCGTGGTATTGGTCGCCAGAAAGGCATTGGCGGCCAGCCGGAACCGGGCGGCGGCATTGTCAGGATCAGCGGGGCCCACCATGCTGTTCAAGTAGAGCAAGCCGAGGCGGAACTGGGCATCAGCATCGCCAGCCTCTGCCTGCGCCAACCATTCTTTTTCCGCTGCTGACTGGGTGGAGGCGACGGTGGGAAGTGCGTTGGTCGGCTGAGTCGGGACGGAGGTTGAGCCCTGATCGCAACCGTTCCCTATCAGCAATACTGTTGCTGCTGACACAAGGCCGAACTGTTTCCTAACGTCCACTCTCACGCCGGAGAGTTTACCGTTCAATTTCCAGAAGACGCAAGACAGGTGAAGCCCCGGACACCACTAGGGGATGGCCAAGGGGGGCGGTAGGCTATTGACTGGTTGAGCAGATGGGGTGCGGGCATGAACGATGAAGATTTCTCCTGCTTGCGGATCGAGGGTCAACGCGAAGCCATGCGGGGGCTGCAGAGAAGCCAACACGGGATGAAACTGTTGCAACTCGGGCAAGGTCCGGGGCAGGCGGTTGTGCTTCTTACGATAGTCATCCAGCGCGGCGTTCCACTTCAAATAAACTTTCTCAGTAAGGTCAGCCAGTTCCGCCTTTTTTTCCGCGTCATTCACCAAAGGAGCGGATGCTGAAGGTGGTGTGTGAGCGGGAGTGACGAGGGGATCGAACGCTGACGGCGTGCCGAGGGACGGAGTAACAGCAGAGACATCGACTACGGGGACAGCGGCTGTTTGGGCCGGGGCGATCACGAGATCGGTTTCTTCGGTGGAGCAGCCGACGATCAGAGCGGACAGGGCGAGCAGGGGATAAAGATGTTTCATGATGATGGATAATTAGCGGTGGAGGAGAGGCGGCTGCCGAGTAATGCACGACCCGACGGCCACCCATGGACACGGGCAAAGAAGTTAATCTTTCGAGTTAATGGTCCAGTAACCCGTCTGGCGCTGGAGCACGGTGTTGGTTTCGCCGAGGGTTTTCTCGGGCAACAAGGTTTCGGCATGGCCATCCACGAACAGGAAGTTGAAGCCGCCATTGTGGAAGTTCGGTGCGGTCTCCGCATCTTGGCCGGAGGGCAGGAACTGGTTCGGGCCCGCGTGCGGGATGCCAGATTGATTTTGATTTCCCTGCACGTTGTTCGGGTGCGTGCGTTCGGTGATGATGAGCGTTTCGCTGGGCTTCTGGATGATGGCGGTGCGGACAGCTTTCTGAAAGCGCGGGTAACCGCTGTTAACGCTGTCGCGTGAATCCCAGGAATTCATGGTGGCGTCCTGCCAGTCCCAACCGAGCCCGACACCGGTGCGGTTGACGGGGTTCGGCGGCCAATCAGCGGCGGAAGGCGCCTGCGGTCCGATGGTCAATTGACCATTGTTGTGCATGGCCATGGCGTAGCTGCGCCGGGCTCCGAGCGGGAAGCCTTCGAGTGGCAGTTTGTCGGACGGGCAGAGCAAGGCGGGGATGCGTTGACCGAAGGGGATGTGATTTTTGCGTTTGTCGTCTTCGGCCCAATTGCCGCCGAGGTAGTTGTTGATGACGTCATCCCAGCTCCAGTGCCAGTTGCCTTGTTGTACGAGGCGGATGCCCTGGTAGGGGAGCTTGTCCTTCTGGTCATCGGTGTACATCTGGATGCCGAGACCGACCTGCTTGAGATTGCTCAGGCATTTGGTGGCCAGGCCTTTGGTTTTGGCCTTGGCCAAGGCAGGCAGGAGCATGCCGGCCAGGATCGCGATGATGGCGATGGCGACGAGGAGCTCAATGAGCGTGAAACCGGGCGAGCGCCGGGCGGCGTAGCGGGACCGAAGGGACGATTGAGTGACAGACATGGATTTTCATATTCATGGCCTTCCTCCAGAGGTCTGGTAAGAGCGAACCGATCAAGCGTGAGCGCCCTGAGCAGGGTAGCGTTATGTTTACTTATTCGTGGCCGCGCTCGGGGCGATCGAGCCGCACTTTTTCGGTGCACTCGATCTGGACGACACGACCTTCATGAACCACCACCTGCACCACGCCGAAGCGGAGCGCGGACACCTTTTGCTTCACCACGGCCAGCCAATCCTCTGCGGAATCCACTGACGTGGAGCGATTTGGTGTCGATTGATTGTTCATATACTACAGTAACTAGGTAGAGATTATGTATATTCGCTTTTTGTGCAAGGGGAATTTTCAAAAAATCTTTGGCGAGGGAGATTTGTAGCTATCGAGGCGGCGGCGCTTGGGCCTGACGTATGAGCAGAGCTTTTACTTCTGAATCCGATACAGATGTGTTTTGCTGCGCAGGATGAGGGCATCATCCACCACGGCGGGGGCGGACATGAAGCCGTCGCCGAGTTTGCTCTTGGCGAGAATCTTCAGTTCGCGACCGGGTTGGAGGACGGTGATGTCGCCGGTGTGGCTGAAGAGGTAGAGGCGGCCATCCACGTGGAGCGGGGTGGCGGAGTAGGCACCGCCGATGCGTTCCTTCCAGATCTCGGTGCCGTCGATCGCGTCGAGGCAGGTGACGATGCCGTCGTCGGAAACGAGGAAGAGGTCTTTGCCGATGACTATGGGTGAGGGTTTGCTGGGGACACCCTTCAGATATTTCCACGCGACGTGGGTTTGCGTGAGGTCGCCTTTGCCATCGGGTTTGATGACCCAGAGTTGGGCTTTGTCGAAACAGGAAGACACGTAGAGCAAGCCGTTGGCATAGACGGGTGGTTGCACGTTCGAATAGCCGGGGACGTCCACCCACCAGATCTCTTTGCCGGTGAGCGGATCGTAACTGCTGAGGCGAAAGGCGCCGGGGCTGACGAGTTGATCCTGGCCATTCACATTGATGATCGTGGGTGTGGCGTAGGCTTTGCGCTTCTGGGGATTCGCCGCGCTCATGTCATTCGAGCGATCGGTCTTCCAGACTTGCTTACCAGTCTTTTTGTCGAGGGCGACGACGTAACGGAGTTCAGTGCCGTCGCAATTCAGTATGAACAGATTTTTGTAAAGGATGGGGGAACTGCCGGGGCCGTTGCCGCCGTGATCGTGCGGGAGACGGGC
>JAJNBN010000465.1 GCA_021156225.1 Verrucomicrobiota bacterium
CCGTAAGGGTGAGCAGGTGCCGGTCGCGGAGACAGTGCGGGCGTTCAAGGAAATCATTGAAGGCAAGCACGACGACGTGAACGAGGCCGACTTCTACATGAAGGGCTCGATCGACCAAATCAAAGGCTAGTTGAGAGTGGAAGTTTGAGCGCAGGCTCAACCTTCAACCGAAACTAAACATGGCTACACTGAAACTAGAAATCGTCACGCCGGAAGCGAAGATCTACTCCGAAGATGTGGAGATGGTGACGCTGCCGGGTGTCGAAGGCGAGATGGGCATCTACCCGATGCACGTGCCGCTGATGACGCAGGTGGTGGCGGGTGAAGTGGCCGTGCGCAAGAACGGCCAGGACAGCCTGCTGGCGGTGGGTGATGGCTTCGTGCAGATCACCGGCGACCGCGTGGCCATCCTGACGGATATGGCTGTGAAGGCGGACGACATCGACGAAGGCAAGGCCGAGGAAGCCCGCAAGCGTGCGGAAGCGCGTCTGCAGGAGAAGCTGAGCGACGAGGAAACTGCCTCGGTGCAGGCTGCACTCGCGCACTCGCTGGCCCAGTTGAACGTCAAGCGCCGGAACCGCCGCTAAGCGTTACCGACATATTTCATGAAAAGGACGCCAGCGATGGCGTCCTTTTTTTGTGGAGCAATTAGTTGGTAGCGGCGGTGGAGGTGCGTGATCGTCCGGATAAAATTCAGTGTAAGATTTGGCCCGGCTCGCGCTATACATAGGGTAAGACTTGAGATGAACAGCCCTGTGAAAACTGGCGAGATCGACGAAGCAGCCTTGGTCCGGGCCGTGCAAAGCGGTGAGGTGAAGGCGTTTGAACCTTTGGTGGATGCGCATCTGGACCATTTGCGTGCATTCATTGCCCTAAAGCTCCCGGTGACCCACTTGGTCAACGAGATCGCCCACGAAACGTTCGTTTTCGCCTTTCGCAACATCCGGCACTTTGAGGCAGGAACTTCCTTCTGGGCGTGGTTGCGGGCGATTGCGGGCAATTTGACCCGGGCAGAATTGCAACGGTTCCGGCGAGAGCAGGTCAATCAATTGGGATACGCCCGACATCGCCTTTTGGAAGCGGGACTGGCGCAGGCGTCGTCTTCGGAATCCGATGAGGTGGAGCATTTGCGCCGGTGCGTGGAGGAGCTTCCGGACCATATGCGGACCCTGGTGACGCTTAAGTACCGGCAGGATCTTTCCATCGAGCAAATCGCCACGCAACTCAGTCGCACGCAAACGGCGGTATGGCAGGCGCTATTCCGCCTGCGGCAGCAGCTCAAGCTCTGCATCGAAAACAAACTGGCCAAATCCCGCGGATGATCACCGAGCAACAACTGGCGGCGTACCTGGCCGGGTCGATGACCGGCACGGAACGTTCGCGCTTCGAAGAGCAGCTCGCGGCTGATGAAAGTGCGCTGCAAGAGCTTACCACGCAGGAACGGATGGACACAGCGTTGCGGTTCCTTTCGGGTGGCGATGCTGATCGGCAAATTGTCCAACGCGCGATCATGGAAGTGATCTCGGGTCCTTCACATGAAGATGTGACCGATGACCTGATGGACAAGCTGCACCGGTTGCCGGCTGAAACAACCTGGCTTGACTGGCTGCGCGAGCGTTGGCTGGCGGTGGCGGGACCGGCAATCGCCGTCGTTTTGATCGCAGCCTGGCTGCTCAGAACGGATGATGGGGAGAAAAAGACCGGCGGCCAATCGATCGCGTCAGTGCCACCTTCCATAGCGCCGTTACCTGCGGCCAAGGGACCGCGCGATCCGATAAAATGGCCATTCGCCGCGAGCAGCCCTTGGAATACGCCCATCGGGGCGGGAGCACAATTTGTCGCGGTAGAGCCGGGGGGGCTGGATCTCACCAGCGGTATCTTTCTGAAGAATTCACGGTACACACATCCGTTGTTCATTGCCAGGGAGGGTGATTCGCAGGGACAAATTTTTGCCAAGAATTTGCCCGCACCCATAGCCACCTTACGCATTCCGGCAGCCGCGCTGGCCACGGCCGCTCATCCTATGAACATACTGATCGTGGCGGAAGACGGAACCACGCTGTATGAGGTCGCGGGAGCGCATCGTGAAGGTGAAAATGATTTGCGGGGCTGGAATGTCATCCGCACAGATTTACGCGGGAGTGGCATTCCTCCTGAGCTGGCCAGCGCGAACAATGCGGGACTCTCACCTTTGGCGGGCAGCTTGTATCCTGAGGAGTTGAACACGGGCATCCACCGGGCACTGGGCGCGATTGTGCCAGTGGATGTCATCAGTCTGCGGACCAATGGCCAGGCGCATGTCTGGCCGGCGGGCTGGTCTTCCGGCAACCAGGAGTTCCGCGCGCGTTTCGCCAAGACGGGCAACGTGCATTTTGGCTCACTGCTGGCCATCCCACCGGAGGTGGACATCACGAAGCTCGGCGTCGGCACGAGCGGGCCCGCGTTTGAGATCGCCCGCGCGATGCAAGATTACGGAGTGTATGTGAAAGACTGTTTTGATCCCACATGGATGACGGAATGGCAACGCATGGGCAGCCCGAATTTCATCCTTTGCATCGATGCCGATCCGCAACGGGATTTACCAAGTGATCTGCACGAAAAACTCAAACTGATCACGCCGCATCTCAAAGTTGTGCAAAACAATGGACCAACCAATGTGGGCGGTGGTGGCGCACTGCGGCGGCCACTGGCTCCGGAGTTCAAAGAACCCAAGAAATGATTTTCCGCTGATGAACGCAAACCCGACAGCAACCATTGCCTTCAGCAGAACTGTTGTAATCCATAGACGTAAGTAAGTCGTAACCTCAAAAACCTAAAGGAACCCCATGAAACTACCACGCATGAAGTGTGCCCTGGTGCTGGCACTGCTGGTATCCCTAATAGCGCACCGGGCCACAGGGCAGGTTGTTCAGGCACCGGTCATCACCTTGCAGCCACGAGGTCAGACCAATGCCATCGGTTCACCCGCCACTTTTGCCGTTGCCGTCTCGGGCGATGCGCCGTTGGCGTATCAATGGCAGCATGCCACCACGAACATCCCGGGTGCGACGAATGCCACTTACACGATTGCCAGTGCGCTCACCAATGCGGCGGGAACGTACGTAGTCACGGTTTCGAACGGAGCTGGAAGCGTCACCAGCGCAGGAGCCACCTTAGGCGTGGTGGCGGGCAGTAATCCGCAAGGGACTTCGGATTACGAATTGTCGGCAAACAATTACCAGATCGTCATCACCACTGCGCAGGATGATCCGGAGAACGGCATCTCGCAGACGAATGTCACCTATACCTTGTCCATTCCGCATAGGCGCGGTCATGAGATGCCGGTGGTGCGCGGCATCGTCATTGGTGCTCCAGGGCGATCAGGCTCCATCGGGCCGAGCAGTCCAAGCTGGCATCGCTGGCTTTGGGACCGGCAGTTCGCCTGGATCGGTATCAGCACACATGGCACGCCGGTCAACACGTTGACGAATGCGCTGGGACAGTTCGCAGCGTTGCGCAACCGGCCCGAACTCATCAACGCCCCCGTATGTATCCATGGCATTTCCATGGGCGGCGCGTTCACCTATGATTTTGCAGCCACGTATCCAGAACGGACCATCGCTTTTCTCCCGCACCACATGTACACGCCGTCGGTGGCCCAGACGCCGGCGTTTCGGGCGGTTCCAGGTATGTTCACCCAGGGTGAATTTGATGCCGAGGGAGTTTCCACCCATCAATGGAAGCACTTTGAGGATGGCCGCACGCAAGGGGCATTGTGGAGTATGTGGGTGGACTGGGGGCAGAATCACCTGGCCC
>JAJNBN010000466.1 GCA_021156225.1 Verrucomicrobiota bacterium
CGCAAGGTGGCGATCTGCGGTTCCGCCAATTGCTTCTTGGGCGGCATGTGCGGGTCTGCATCGGGAGCGAGGGATTTGATGAGCGGGCTTTTGATGCTGTCTCCCTCGATCAAAGCGGTGCCGTTATCACCGCCTTTGAGGGCTAATTCCCGTTTATGAAGAGAGAGGCCGCCTTTTTGCTTTTGCGCATCATGGCAGGCCAAGCAGTTCTCCCGAAGCAACGTCATGGCTTTGGCCGTGTTCTTTTTCGCCACTTCAGCCTCATCGGCGGCGAAAGTGACGTTCGCGAATTGCCAGCTTAACGCCAGCAGCAAGACGCAAACACGGTGCATGCAATTAGTTGGATGCTTTAATCTGCGATTTATTCAACCGTTATGCTGATCCGAGAGGGAATCTCGATCATGCTTGGCGGAAGGAGAAATCACGACTGATTTCCGCTTGCCACGGGCAAGGTTTGCTCCATATTACCCCGCACTTGATGCGGTTGCTTTTGGGTGTTCGCATCGATTCTGGTGGATGGGGTCGTAGCTCAGTTGGTAGAGCGTCTCGTTCGCAATGAGAAGGTCAGGAGTTCAAGCCTCCTCGGCTCCACCATTCCAAACCAAAACAGCTTTCTCGGTTTTTCCTCACGTCAGTCCCCGGACAAGGTCCAGATACATCTGCTGAATCTTGCCTTCAAACTCGCGGATGGAATCGGTGATCTCGGTGAGGCTTTTCTCGCGGTCGCGTTTGCTGGGGTCCCACCAGCCGGTCTGGCTGAGGTGATCGGCGGGGAAGGGGAACTCAATCGATTCGACTCGCTTGCGCAGGCCGTTGGGGCCGTGAAGTTCTTTGGTCCAGAGCTGGGATTTCACGGAGACCAGGCCGTCGTTATCGCCTTCACGGTCCTGAAGGAAACTCCAAGAGGGACGTAAGGGTAACAAAGTATCCCGGCGCGAGGCGTGGCTGGCGCAGACGCGGTAGCGGATGGCGTTCGCGGCTTCAAGCGGTTCCGCCTGCTGATTGAATGCCGTACAGGCGGTCAGGGTGAGGTCGGCAAAGCCGGAGAGATCGAGCAAGGGTTCCGCCAAGTTGATGAACTTATTGCCGCCATGGGCCAGACCCCAATCCGCGAGGCTGCTGCCGAGGTGCGGTGTGCCGATGGTGGTGAGGCTGGCAATGTTTTTGGCGAGGTCCGTTTGCGTGATGATCAGCCGACGGGCATCGATGCCGCCCATGCTGTGGGCGATGAGGTGGACTTGCGCAGCGCCTGTCTGACGGCGGATCTGCTCGATCTGTTCACCGAGTTCCGCTGCGCGTTGCTCGCTGCGCTTGGCGTAGCTGAGTGAGGCGTGAAAGACCTGATAGCCGTGGCTCTTTAGATGCGTGCCGACATTGCGGAAGTAATGGCTGCGATCTTTCGGATGGCCATCGGTCTGGGGGAAGAGTTTGCGATAGCCTTCATGCAGCCAGTCGAAGCGGGCGATGCCGTGGATGAGGATGATGGGAGCCAAATCCATGAAATCACACGCTGCGGAGGGTAACATCCACGTTGTTCAGTTTGCCCTGCATGGACAGACGGTAGCAATGCTGGCTGCCATCCACGATGCCTTTGCTCTTGTTCAGGTCCACAAAACTTTTGGCGAGAGAATTTGATTCCGTCCAGTTTCGCAATTCCAGTTTGGTGCCGGCGGCGGGCTGACAATAAAGCGAATGGTCGAACTCTGCCTTTTCGTGCACTTCCCCGTCGTGAATATGAACGGTGGGGAAAAAGATCGAACTGACCTGACGGCGCGGAAAGCTAAAGGCCATGGGGTGCGATTCGTGTTCGCCCGATTTCAACTTGAACACGGCGAACCCATGGCGCTCGTACGCGGGAAGTTTTTTCCAAACATTATCCTTTAGCCGGAACCGCTCATCCAAGCGGCTGAAATCGGCCACGGTAGGTACAAAGGAAGCTTCGTAGTTACCCACTTCCTGGACTGTGAGTGCAGCGGCCGGAGGAGGTAAACGCTCCGAGGAGCCGCAACCAAAGGAGAAAGAACGGGGGACAGGAAAACCGCTGTTCAGTTTGGTGAAAAAGTCAGGGTAATCTTTGAGGTTTATAAACCGCACGGCCTCTTCTCCGCTGCCATGCCGGACGGGCAGGGGGAGGATCATGGCCAAATCCTCTTTGGCCCCAAAGGCCATCTGATAAACGATGAACTGCCGGATGC
This sequence comes from Verrucomicrobiota bacterium, assembly GCA_021156225.1. GTDB lineage: Bacteria > Verrucomicrobiota > Verrucomicrobiia > Limisphaerales > JAEYXS01 > JAEYXS01. The sequence goes on from JAJNBN010000466.1 coordinate 2,196, forward strand.
TGTCTTCCGCCCGGGCAAAGATGCGGGTGTTGTTCACGAAGCTGACGTTACCGCTGAAGCAGCACATAAATCCTCCGGTTGGGTTCTTTGATCGCTCCAAAGAAGGTAGCAGCGCACGACCACAGCCGCCAGTGCTAACGGATGGCCAATTCGGCCTAATCCCGGAAATTCTGGAAATTCACCGCCACCGGGAAATCATGACCGCGCACGGCGGCGATGACGTCTTGCAGATCATCCCGGTTCTTGCCGGTCACTCGCACCTGTTGTTCCTGGATCTGGGTGGTGACCTTCAAACCTTTACCCTTGATGAACTGGCAGATTTCCTTCGCGATAGGTGTCTCGATGCCTTGCTTGATCTTGATGGTCTGTCGCGCGTGGCCGAGCGGGGAGAGATCGGGTTCGCCCTGGTCCACGCTCTTGAGGCTGATGTTGCGCTTGGCGATCTTGCCGATGACGATCTCCACCAGCGCCTTCATCTTGAACTGATCGCCAGCGGTGAGCTTGATCTCGTTCTTTTCGAGGATGATCTCGGCCTTGGAGCCTTTAAAATCAAAGCGGTTGGCGAGTTCCTTTTGCGCCTGATTGATGGCGTTTTGCAGCTCCATCGGATTCACTTCCGAGACGATGTCAAATGATGGCATGAGCGAAATAGTAGCGACATTCGCGAAAAAGGGAAGAGGGACGGTGGCTTTACAAGGCGTGGGGGCGCAGCCTAGAGTTTGCGGGTCGAGCAGCAAAACCCTGTGTCAGTGGCACCCATCATATTGCATTACCTGCACCGCGATAACTTCGGCGGCGGTCCGAAGAATGTCGTGCAGGTGATCGATGCCCTCGCGGGTCTGGGTGAACAGCAGGTGGTCACTGCGGGCGCAGGGCGGCTGACGGAGCAGTTGAAGTCGCGTCCCGAGGTGAAGCTGCACAAGATCTCGGACTTGTCACCCGCGCTTTTTCCAGTGACGGCGTGGCGGCTCAATTCTTTGATGAGCAAAGTGCGTCCGCAAATGGTGATCACGCACGGGCAATGGGGCGGGATGTTCATGGGCATGGCCTTGCGGATGGCGGCACCGGTGCAAGGGGTGTTCGTCACGCAATGGTGTTCACTCTACGAATCGCGCGATGCGTGGCGCTCCGCGCGCAACTGGCTGGCTGAATGGTTCGCCTTCTCCCGACATCAGCACATCGTCTGCGCCAGCGACGGGAACGTGCGGCAGTTTCTTTACTCCGGTCTGCTGGATGACCGGAGCCGCGTGGCCATTATCCCGAATCCGTTAGAGCCACCCACTTTGGCAGAGGCGGGCGTGATTGCGCGCCTGACACCGCCAGCACGGGTGGAGGGGCTGAAAACGTTTGTGTTTCTCGGGCGTTTGGAGCGGCAGAAGCGACCGGATTGGTTGCTCATGGCGTGGAAGCGCGCTCTCGATGGTGGGATGAAAAATGCGCGCCTGCTGATCTTGGGCGAAGGGGCGTGGCGGGCGCGCTGTCAGAAGATCATCCGGGATCAGTTGCTTTCCGATTCGGTAACGATGCTCGGACATCGAACAGATGCGGCCTGGTATCTGCAAAGCTCCGATGGTCTGCTCCTGACGAGTCTATAC
>JAJNBN010000467.1 GCA_021156225.1 Verrucomicrobiota bacterium
GCCTGCCGCGCAAGGCCACCTCCATCGTACTGATAAGTGTTCCCGGCCGAAGCGGCCTTTCCACTAACGTCACACTCCCGCCGGGGCCGAACATGGCCAGCCGCCGCAACTGGACTTGGCTGGCCTCGCCACCACTGGTGATGATGACGAGAGGAATGTCAGACCACGGCGGCTGTTGTGCAAGCGCCCGGACCAGAAGCGAGATCGAACTCACGCCCAACGTTTCCTCCGCCAGCAAAATCGCTCCGCATCCCCGCGGGACTTCCGTGCACAGTTCTTTGATTCCGCTGCACACCTGGGTGAACAGCCCTTGCTTGGCCAGAAAACCCTCTGTAAGCCGGGCGTCATTTCCCGTCGGAGCAAGGATCAGGACTCTACGCTCCAGAAAAATCGGATTAACCGGTTTCAATGCCGGTCGTCTTCTGAGCTTGGAAGCAGCACGTTTGGGAGCCAGCTTCATTTAGGACGTTCAACTCCTTTTTCGTCCTTGCCTCCCAAGAAGGATGGAACGCCGGTCAGAACTCCCTGCATGCCTGTCAATGGCTCGCTGACCTGGACGCCACCTTTGCCTATACTGATTTCCCGGATCGTCCTCTCGTGATTGCCCGTCCGTTTCTTTACGATCGAGAGCGCCTGTTTCAAAACCCCGCGCGCTTCAAAATAGCGCAACAATACCACCGTATCCGCCAGGTAGGTGAGATCGACCGCGGATTGCATGTTACCCATGAGCCCCTGCTGGGCCAATACCATGATCGTGATAACCCCCTGCTGGTTCAGAAAACCCAGCAACTCGTGCAATTGGAGATTAAGATAACGTTCGCCCGGCATGGCGTTAAGGTACCCGTTGATGCTGTCGACGATGATCATGCGGGCGCCATCCTTGATCACGGACTGGCTGATCTTGTAGGCAAGTTCGCCGGGAGAAATCTCCGCCGGATCGACCTGCTCCACCTGGATCATTCCATTCTTGATGTAAGGCTCGATGTCCATGTCCAAGGCTTTGGAACGGGCCACGAGATTACCCTTGGTCTCGTCGAAAATATAAAAGAGCACTCGTTCGCGGCGCTTGGCGGCGGCTATGGCGAATTTCACCGCGAGGGTGGACTTGCCGGTGCCCGGAGGTCCCATGAACATGTTGCCGGTCCCGCGATCCAGCCCTCCGCCCAGCAAGGCATCCAGCTCCTTGTTGCCGCTGGAAAATATCTCCCGCTTGAAATTGATGTGATGCTCTGCCGCCACTAACCGGGGGAAAATGACCAAGCCGCCGCGGCGGATGACTAGATCGTGATTTCCTTCCCGGTATTTGACGCCACGAATCTTTTGGACGTTGATCTGACGCCGCGAAATCCCATAGTCCGGCGATGAGCGCTGAAGGCCGACGACTCCGTGGGCAATGCTCTCAATCTGCAGATCACGCGCTCCCGCTGAGCGGTCATCCAGCAGCAGAACGGTACATGCACGGCCGGCAAAAAACTGCTTCAGTTGCAAAATCTGGCGGCGATAGCGCAATGGAGTCTCCGCCAGCATGCGCAGCTCGGAGAGCGAATCGAACACGACGCGCGAGGGCTTCACCCGCTCCACCTCATCCAAAAGTGCCCGGGTGGTACGATTCAACTCCACTTCCGAGGGATGGAAAAAAGTGGTTTCCGTCTCGCCCTGAAGCTTCTCTTCCATGGCCGACAGTTCAAAGAGATGTATCCGGTTCAATTTCCATCCATGGGATTCAGCCACCGATTCCAGTTCCTCCTTGGTTTCAGAGAGCGTGATATAAAGTCCGCTCTCGCCCAACCTCGCTCCTTCCAGCAGGAATTGCATGGCCAGCGTCGTTTTGCCTACGCCCGGGTCGCCTTGGATCAAGTAGATCCGGTTCTTCGGCAGACCGCCGCCCAGGATGTCGTCCAGTCCTTCCGTACCAGTCGCGCATCGGGATGCTGGTTTAACTTTAGTCGGCATAAGGAGTGCTCTTAACGATCTTTTCCAACTGAAAATGATTCTTTGCTACACCTGATCCCATCAACTCTGGTTCGTGCTTTATTCAGAAACTACGTGAAGAGCCTGCAAATGAAGACTGACACATATTTCCGGTGAATCCGGCTAGGCCTTTAGGTTAGCACTCTTTTCTAATGTTGCCAATGCGTGGTCCAGTGACTGGACCCGGACCGGCTTGGTCAGATGCACGGAGAACCCGGCCTTTTGACTGCGCAAGGTGTCCTCTTCCATGCCATAGCCCGTGAGCGCAATGCCTTTGAGGCCCTGTTCCGCCAGTTTCGCCATGACTTCATAACCGGTGCCATCCGGCAGCCCGATGTCTGAGATCAGGAGATGAATTTCGTTGGTCGCGGCCAATGCCGTGGCTTCCCGCACCGAACCGGCGGCGACAACTTCAAAGCCCCGCCGCACCAGCAGATGGGTCAGGGCCGTTCGAGTGGCTTCGTGATCTTCGACGAGGAGGATACGACGAGGCGATTCGGTCTGTAATGGCCGTCGATCATTGAATTGGTCTGCCTCTACGGGGACCATCTCTTTCGTCTCCGTCAGCGGAACCGCTATGGGAAGTTCCACCTCGAAAGTGGCACCCATACCGCGTCCTGAACTGGTTGCCCGGATCGCGCCGCCTTGTAACTCCACCAGCATCTGCGAGATCGTAAGGCCCAAGCCGATACCACCAAAACGGTGCGAGCTTCCTTCGCTGGCGTGATCACCTTGTGAGAATGCCCCGAAGACCCGCTTTAACTCGGCAGGTGTCATGCCGATACCAGTATCCAAGATACGGACCATCACCTTCCCTTCCGCTTGCTGCTGGGAAGTCTCGATCGTGATACGACCGCCTTCCGGGGTAAACTTGACGGCATTCTTCAGCACGTTCCAAAACACCTGCTGCAACCGCACTGCGTCACCTCTCACCGTAGGGTCGCCACTTCCGAACTTAAGTTCCAAAGTCAGCCGTTTCTGCTCCACCTCCACATGCAGGATGTTGATCACGTCGCGCAGCAAGGTGTGAACATGTTGGAGCTGGATGTTCAAAGAGAGCTTGCCCCGGGTGATCCGCGTCAAGTCCAGCAGGTCATCGATCAACCGCGCCTCCATCTCCACATAGTTGCGAATGGAAATGAAGTTGGCCCGGACATGTTCCGGAAGTTCCCGGTCCTCGGCAGATTCACTCGCCAGCAGCAGGACGGGATTCAAAGGAGTTCTGAGCTCATGAGACAACGCGGCCAGGAAATCATCTTTGGCGCGCAACGCTCCGGAAAGCCGGTCCTGGCTCTGCAACAAGGCCGTTTCCGTGTGCTTCTGCTGCTCCAACTCACGTTGCAAGGCCAGGTACAGGTTGGCATTGTCCATGGCAATCGCCGTTTGCGCCGCGATCGCCATCAGCACATCCTCCGTTGCCGGAGGAAAGACGTTCGGGTCGGGGTGGCCGAAGAAGAGTCCACCCAATATTTCTCCGTTCCGGGAGACCACGGGCACCGCCACATAGCTGCGCACGGAAAGTGTGTGCTTGGCCTTGCTGGCTTTCTCAGCTCGTTTTTTGAACCGGGCATCTTCCCGCAGATCCCCGATGCGGACAACACCCACGCCATTCAGGATCGGCCAGAAAAAATCCTCGGCATAACCGCTTTCGAGCCCCAGGAAAACTTCCGGCGGCGGTCCGCAAAGTGTGCACAGCACTTTGTCTTCGCCTACGGAGACTTGATGATAAAAGGCTCCGAACGCCGCCTCGCTGATCTCCACCCCGGCATCCGTAACACACTGCACAATCTTGCGGATGTCCCTTTCCGCCACCAGAGCC
>JAJNBN010000468.1 GCA_021156225.1 Verrucomicrobiota bacterium
GGTTAGTGGCGGGGGGAAACCGGAATTCACCCTGAAGCTGATCACTTCAGGCACCACCAACGCGCGTAAAATCAAAGCGGAAGCCAGCATCGAGGAAAGGAAGGCACCATGAACATGTTCACCAATTATTTCAGGAGATTTATCACTAAACCACAGTGGCTGATGAGCATCGCCTTGGTCATGGTTGCTTCAGTTTTGATGGCAGGCTGCGCAAAACGCAAAATGAAAATGGCGACTCCAATTCCCGGGAGTTCCACGCTTTATGGTTTGTCGAGAACCTTCGCCGCCAGCCCTGCAGTCTCATCAGTCAACAGCCTCGCGACTCTGATACATAGTCACCCCTCCTCCCTTCCCTCCCGGGACGAAGAACTATGGGTGATTTCCAAATCTGCATCCGTCACTGAACCGATTGGCACCAACACCAATCACACCGTCAGTTCTCTTATCTGCCAGATGCAAGATCGGGAAGTCGCCCTGCCCCTGAAACACACGGACGTGCAGGCCACCATCAGCGCCTACATCGCCTCGGTCAATGTCACCCAGCAGTTCCACAATCCCTACGACCAAAAGATCGAAGCCGTCTATGTCTTTCCTCTGCCACACAATGCCGCCGTCAATGAGTTCATCATGACCATCGGCGAGCGCCGCATCCGCGGCATCATCCGCGACCGCCAAGAGGCAGAGGAAATCTACCAGGCCGCGAAACAACAGGGCTACACCGCCTCCCTGCTCACCCAGGAGCGCCCGAACATCTTCACCCAATCCGTCGCCAATATTGAACCCGGCAAGCAGGTGGACATCTTCATCCGCTATTTTCATACGCTGGCCTATGATGATGGCTGGTATGAGTTCGTCTTCCCCATGGTCGTCGGTCCCCGCTTCAATCCTCCTGGCAGCAAAGACGGTGTCGGTTCCGTGGCTCGCGGCAAGTCTGGCGCCTCCGGCCAAGGCACGGAAGTCTCCTACCTGAAACCCGGCGAACGCAGCGGACACGACATCTCCGTCTCCGTGGACCTCCACGCCGGTGTGAAAGTCGAAGGGCTCACCAGCCGCAGCCACGCCCTCAATCAAGTGAAACACACGGATGATCACCTCACCGTGACACTGAATCCCAACGATACCATCCCAAACAAAGACCTCGTCGTCCGTTACAAAGTGGCCGGTGAAAAACTGAAAGCCAATTGGCTCAGTCACAAAGGCGAGAAGGACAATTACTTCACCCTCATGCTCTATCCGCCCAAGGAACTGCAATCCCTCAAGCGCCATCCATTGGAACTCGTCTTCGTGCTGGATTGCTCCGGCAGCATGAACGGCCGACCGCTGGAACAGGCCAAAGCCGCCATCGCCCGCGCCCTCCAGCAGATGCAACCGGATGATACCTTCCAGCTCATCAACTTCTCCAATGACGCCCGCCAACTGGGTAACCAACCGCTTCCAGCCACGCCCCAGAATATCCGCAAAGGCTTGGATTATCTCGCCAAACTGAACAGTGAAGGCGGCACCATGATGATCGAAGGCATCAAAGCCGCGCTGGATTTTCCGCACGATGCCGAGCGCCTGCGCTTCGTGTGTTTCCTCACCGATGGCTACATCGGAAATGAGAATGAGATCCTTGCCGAAATCAACAAACGCCTCGACGCCTCCCGCATCTTCAGCTTCGGCATCGGCTCTTCCGTGAACCGTTTCCTCATGGATTCCATGGCCAAGGCCGGTCGCGGTACCGTCGCCTATCTGGGCAACAACGAGAGCGCCGCTGACCTGATGGACCTCTTCATGCAACGCATCAGCCATCCCGCGCTCACTGACATCGCGATCAATTGGAACGGCCTGCAAGTCACCGATGTTTTTCCCAAACGCCTGCCCGACCTTTTTCCCGGCCGCCCCGTCATCATCACCGGCAAGTATCAAGGCCAGCCCAACGGTTCCATCTCCTTGCTGGGCTATGTGAGCGGGCAGAAAATCGAGATGCGTGTGCCGGTGAAATCCGATGACTCCAGCCAACCCGGTCTCGCTGCCGTCTGGGCCCGTCACAAGATCGCCTCCCTCGCCGAAGAAGCTATCAGCAACCCCAGCGGACGCTTGGTGGACACCATCAAGCAAGTCGCGTTGGATCACAATCTCATGTCCGCTTTCACCGCCTTCGTCGCCGTCGATGCCTCCCGTAAAACTGCCGGTGAAAGTGCTGTTACTACGCCTGTTTCCGTGCCGACACCCGAAGGCGTCTCGTTCAATAAAACCGTTCCGGAGAAGTAACCCTCAACTCAGTCTCTATCATGAAAGCCAATTTGCTAACCTTGGGACTATTGTGCCTATGCCTCGTGGGTTGCGCGAAAACCCGCTCCATCTCCAACAGTGGATTCAATCACGGCGGTTACCACGCCGCCTCCGCCTACGATCGTGAATTGCAGGAGCTGGACGTGCTGGGTCTCGATCAGCAGACCGTGGTCAGTGAAAAAGATATTCAAGACGCGTTGAACACCCGTTCCAGCATCCAATTGAAACGCGGCAGCACCATCATGCTGGTCCAGTCCGGTTCGGAGTATCCCGACCCTGGCATGGTGGAAAACCTAGGCAAACACTTCTCCGTGGTGCCCTTCTCCGGGCTGGCCCCGGTACCCGTACGCAAGAATGTTCTGGCCAACGGCAACGTGGCCATCCCCGTGGAGGAGCTGGGACGACCAAAGGAGAAACAAACGGAGCAAGTCTTCCTCGAGGGACCTGATTACTCGCGACTGCTGCGCTTGGCCGCCGCCCGCAGCGGCAGCGAGTCCGTCGTGTGCTACTGGGGTATCCTTGAATCCGCCAGTGAAGGTCTGGCCACCAAGACGGTCTCTTGGGTGCCGGTCGTGAATTGGATGCTACCCGATGAACGCCAGCACATGCGCATCCGTCTCCGCATTGCCGTGCTTGATGTCCGCTCCGGCAACTGGACCATGCTGATGCCTGAAGCGTTTGAAGACAAAAAAATCAGCACCACCGGACGTCGCGAAGCAGCCGACCAAAAACAGGTGGAAGCACTCAAAAAGAAAGCTTACGAAGCTGGAGCGAAAGAAGTCCTGCAACTGGCCGCCAATCGCTGACCCAAAGGAGTCCTATCATTGTATTTTTCCTTTCGTTTCCAATACTTAATAAGGCTCACCTCCTCCCGCTTCAACCACATCCCTCCCTCTCCTTCCCGCTACTCCTGTTTAAGCCACACCTCGCACCTGCCCGCCTAGGCCTTCATTCACAACTCAAATTCTTTTCTTTTCCCGAGAATGGCCCGCCGGTGCAACCGGCCCCCAAAGAAACCCCCTTTGCCATTTCCCCGTCCCCGTTGAGAGTATCCCCCTGTTGCGATTGTTTATTTTGAGTGTTTTGGCAGTTTGTCTGCTCGGCACGGGTTGCAAATCCAACTCCGGCAGCCGGGAATTCATCCCCGGTCGGGGCTGGGTGCCGACGCGTTAACCTTTTGCCGTCCCATCATCACGGTGGCGATTTTGCCATTTAGTTTTGAACAAAGCGGCGGTTGGCAGCGTCGCGTTAGGGCGGTTTTTAATGATACATGCAGGCTACGGGAATGAGACGTTCGGAGAACTGGATTGAACAGCACCCCGTGCTGTTCGCTCTGGCCATTTCCGTGGTTGTACACATTGTGCTCATCTCTCTGGGTGCCACGGTCTTGGGCATTGCCGTGTTGAGAGACCCCGAACTGCTCAAACAAATCGCCCAATCCCCGGAAAAAATCATTGAGCTGACAAGCAAAAGCCTGGAAACGGCTCCCCCGCCTCCGAAACCACCCGACG
>JAJNBN010000469.1 GCA_021156225.1 Verrucomicrobiota bacterium
CAGTCCATAGGCGGGAGACAGATCGCTCGCCCACACATCCGCCTTGTCCATGCGCCCATCGCCATCGGTATCGTGCAGCAGCTTGATGACCCCATACGTGCCCTTCAGCGCGGCTTGTTTGAACTTCTCATCCGCCTGGACTCGTCGCACCTGGGTATCGAGCTGGCCGGTTTTGTTCAGCTCCTCGATATCAAGCTGTCCCTCCAGATTGTAGCCGTGCAACTCACTCACGAACATCCGCCCGCGTTCATCCCAGCACACGCCCGTAGGCGAAGCGATGAGCGGTTCGCTGGCCACGACCTCCATGCGAAATCCCGGCGGCAACTGAAATGCCTTGGCACTCTCCTCCGGTGTCCGTGGCTTGGGTGCGTCCGTCGGCTTGGGAATCTCAGCCAGGCACGGTGCGCCGCAAAGCAACAGAGCGCCCAAAAGAACAACGGGACTAATCGAAGCAACGCGACCTGTCCAACGGTAGAGGGATTCAACGTGCATGGTCGAGTTTCTCCAATGGCTCATGCAATCAATTCCTTGATCACCTGTCCACCAAACTGGCTGAGCTGCTTGAACCTACCGCCATGGAAATACGTCAACTTGTTATCATCCAATCCCAGCAACCGTAGCAGCGTCACATGTACGTCACGCACGTGATGCACGTTCTCCACCGCCTTGTCTCCGGTCTCGTCCGTGCTGCCGATTATGCTTCCCGCCTTCACGCCACCGCCTGCGAACCACATCGTCATCGCATGCGGATTGTGATCGCGCCCATAAGCCGTGCCACCGCGCACGCCGTTGTCCGGTGAACGCCCGAACTCGCCACACCACACGATGAGCGTGCTGTCGAGAAGGCCGCGTTGCTTCAAGTCCGTGATAAGTGCAGCGATGGGCTGATCTACATTGCGCACCAGATTGCCATGCGCTCGCTCGATGTAATCATGACTGTCCCATGTACCCGCATAAAGCTGGATGAACCGCACACCTTTTTCGACCAGCCGTCGCGCCAGCAGGCACTTGCGGCCAAACGCATCCGTCGCGTCATTGCCGATGCCATACGACTCCTTGAGCTTCGCATCCTCCTGGCTGAGATCGAGAATGCCCGGCACCTGCATCTGCATGCGAAACGCCAGTTCGTAATTCTCCATCCGCGCCGCCAATTCATCATGCCCCGGATGCTGCGCTGCATGACCTTGATTCAACTTCGCGAGCAAATCGAGATTCTGCCGCTGATGCTCGGTGGTGATGCCTTGTGGCGGTTGCAGATCGAGGATGGGTGAACCTTTCGCGCGTAGCGGCGTGCCTTGAAAACTCGCAGGCAAGTATCCATTGCCCCAGTTCGCCGAGCCACCCTGCGGATACGACACCTCCGGCAACACGATGAAGCCCGGCAGACTTTGATTCACCGTGCCAAGGCCATACGTGACCCACGAACCGATGCCCGGATCGCCGCCGAAACGGTTCCCCGTGTTCATCTGATACATGGCCGTGGGATGGTTCACGGAATCCACCTGGCAGCCGCGATAGAAGCACAATTCATCCGCCACTTTCGCGAGATGCTCCCAATTCTCCGCCATGTCCACGCCGCTCTTCCCGGCCCTGCGGAACTTGAATGGGCTCTGCACGTAATAGCGTTTACCGCTCTCCATCGCCGACTTCATCTTGCCCTCCCGCACGAACTCCTTCAGATGCATCTTCGCCAGCATCGGCTTGGGGTCGAACGTGTCGATGTGCGAAGGCCCGCCTTCCATCATGAGGAAAATGCAGCTCTTTGCCTTCGCCGGAAAATGACCTTCCTTCGGTGCCAGTGGTCCGGCCTTCACTTCGGCCGCGTCCGCTTCATTCGCGAGAAAAGAGCTGAACGCCACACTGCCGATGCTCGCGCCCAGCGAGTAAAGGAAATCCCGCCGCGTGTGTGCCGAGAAGGCCCGTGCGCCCGGCGTGCAAGGAAAGTAAGGAGTCGTCATGGCATCAAGGGTTAGGGATGTTGGTTGCCTTGCGGACTTGGACCGCCGCCTCGGTCAACCGTTGCACCAGCTCCGTATGCTGGCTCGCGACGTTGTTGGTTTCTCCGATGTCTGAGGCCAGATTGTAAAGTTGGGGCGGCGCGGAGAGGTGCAATTTCCACTGGTTATCGCGAAAAGATTCGCTGCGGTTCTTGTTCAAACCATAGAGCGAGTAAAGCGTGGTGCGCGGCGAGCGGTTACCGGTCTTGCCGAGCAGCACGGGTGCGATGTCCATGCCGTCGAGCTTCAAATCCTTGGGCAAATCGGCACCGGAAAGTTTCGCCACCGTCGGCAGTATATCGAGTGAAGAGATGAAATCATCCGACACGCGGCCAGCGGGCACTTGCCCCGGCCACCACGCGATGAACGGCACACGCAAGCCGCCTTCCATCACAGTATGCTTCGTCCCGCGCAAAACCCCCGCCGTGCCCGGAGTCCGGCGCTCCGGCCCATTGTCACTAGTGAAGATCACAAGTGTCTTCTCCGCCAGGCCGAGCTTACGCAACTTATCGAGAATCTGCCCGGTGCTGTCGTCCAGTTCTTCGATACAATCGCCGTACAAACCGCGCGCGGATTTGTCTTTGAAACGGGGTGAGGCGTCGAACGGGATATGCGGCATTGCGTGACCGAGATACAGGAAGAACGGTTTCTCGCGATTCATTTCGATGAATTTTAACGCCTCAGCAGTGTAAAGCTCCGTCATCTCTGCCGGAACCGCCGGGCGCTTTTCCACCTTGTCGCCGCGTAACACCGGCATGCCGCCTTCTTTCTCGAAGACCACCGTCTCGAACTTATCGAGATTATGCAGCACACCGTAGTAGCTGTCGAACCCCTGATCCATCGGCCGCATTCCTTTCACGAAACCCAAGTGCCACTTGCCGATGCAACCCGTCGTATAACCGCGCTGCTTCACCACTTCCGCAAGCGTGATCTCAGAACTTGCGAGGCCACCTGTGGCATCAGGCCGCAAGACTCCAGTAGCCAATCCCACGCGCCCGGGATACTTGCCCGTCATCAAGGCTGCCCGCGAAGGTGTGCACAGCGCCGACGTCACCGAGAAATCCGTGAAGCGCGTGCCTTCGTTGGCCATGCGGTCAAGGTGCGGCGTGCGCAGATCCTTTGCACCGTAGCAACCGAGATCGCCGTAGCCCAGATCATCGCAGTTGATCAGTATGACATTAGGCGGCGACGCTGCCATGCCGTTCGCAGCTAGCACACCCAGCAGCATCGTGAAAATGTAAGCCTTAATAGACATACGCAAACTCGTTCGCATTGAAGATCACCAGACACACTTCCGCTAATGCCCGCGTGTCCGCATCCACATCAGCCGGTTTCAGGTCTGGCACGAAATCCTGATAGGCGTGCAGCTTTTCGGTGAACTTGAACTTCTCACCCGTGTTCTCCTCCACGGCCTCGCGCAACACATCCTTGGGCGCTTCCCATTTTGTGAAGCTCAGCCCGTCATGGCGCGCTTTCATCGCGATCCAGTGCGCCAGGCACGCTTGCAATTCTGCCGCGCGCGGACTGCGTCCATATGCCAACGTGAAAGCCTTGCCGATCGCTTCATCGCGTGTCTTCGTCTCTTTCTTCAAGCGCGCCGCCAGGGCGATGGCGCGGTCATAAGTGCCTTGCCCGTTGAACAGACTGAACACTTGCGGCGTGATGGTAGATGCCTCGCGCGCCTCGCAGGAAAGATCAGGTGAAGGCGAGTTGAAAACTTCCATGAACGGGTCCAGTTGTCCGCGGATTTGGAGCGCATAGACCGAACGGCGATGCCGTTGCTCCGCTCGTATTGTTCGGATCCTTCTCCGCGAGCAGCTTGCGATCCGGATGCGCCGAGGAGCGGCGATACGCCTCGGAGGAGAGAATGAGCCGGTGCATCGCTTTCACCGACCACCCTTGCTCGATGAAGCTCGTCGCCAGCCAGTCCAGCAGTTCCGGGTGTGTGGGCTTCTTTCCCGTGCCGCCGAAGTTGTTTGGATTGCCCGCGATAGGCTGGCCGAAATGCCAGAGCCAGAGCCGGTTCGCCATCGTGCGGGCGGTGAGTGGATTTTGCGGGCTGGCGATCCAGTCCGCGAGGGCGATGCGCCGCCCGCTGATCTCATTCGGGATGGCCGCGCCTTGGGAACCGTCATTCACCAATTGTGCGTCCACCACGCTGAGCGCGGCCGGTTGCACCTTGATGGTCGGCGAGAATGGATCGCCGCCGCCAAGAATTGCGACCTGCTCCAGTTCACCTTCCGTCAGGCGATTTTGCGGGATGCGCACCGGTGCGTTGATGGATTTCACATCCGGCGTGCGGCCGCTGTAAACGGAGAAGGCGAAGGGCTGGTAACGGTCATACTCCCACTTCAAGCGTTCGAGTCCTTTTCGTGCGATGCGCTCATGCCCGTAATCCTCCGGGCTAAAGCCGTAGAGCTTCGGCGGGAACTGATCCTCCGCCACCTTCTGTCGCGCCATGATGGCCCGCGTGGCATTGAACACGCCGTTGAAATCCCGGCGTTGATTACCGCGCTCGCTGTTGCGGGCCTGCTCCACCGCTTGGTTCCACGCCGTGGCATCGATGCCCTTTTCCTTGAACCACCCTTGCGCCGCCTGCACAGATTTTTCATCCAACCACTGCAAGGTGATTAGATGATCCGCGCGCCGCAGGTCCAGATACTTCTTCTCTTCGAAAGCGCTGACGTTCTCATGCGGCAGGAAAGGCGCGGGCCGTTCCGCCAGTTGCGTCGTGGCGAACACCGCTTGCATAGAATAGTAATCGCGCGTGGGTATGGGATCGAACTTGTGATCGTGGCACCGCGCGCACTGGAGCATGTGCGCGAGGAAGACCTGGCCCACCATATCCGTGGCGTCATCCAGGAAACGCTGCCGCGCCACCTTGGCCACCTCCATGCCCGTCAGTTCCCACGGCCCCATGCGCAGGAAGCCGGCGGCTACCAAGAGTTCCGGGTTCTTGGTTTCTGGCTTCTGGTTCTCGTAGAGCTCATCGCCAGCGATCTGTTCGCGGATGAACTGGTTGTAAGGTTTGTCCGCATTGAAACTGCGGATGACATAATCCCGGTAGCGCCACGTGTTCCCGCGCACATAATCATTCGCAAAGCCCGACGAATCCGCATACCGCACGACATCCAGCCAGTGCCGTCCCCAACGCTCGCCGTAATGCGGCGAGGCGAGCAAACGCTCGACCACTTTTGCGAACGCCTTGTCATCAGGCAGCGGATCGTTCAAGAACGTAGCGACTTCAGCCGGCGTCGGAGGCAGGCCAATCAGATCGTAGCTCACGCGACGCAACAACGTGAGTCGGTCTGCCATTGGAGCGGGCGTAAGCCCCGCTGGCATCTTGGCGGCCAGGAAAGCATCAATCGGGTTTTGAACTTTGCCCTTTGCGCTTTGAACTTCCGGCACCGCCGGCTTCTTCAACGGCTGATAGGCCCATAGATTCTCCGGCTTATATCTCCGGTTAGTCCAATCTTCGCTCAGCCCGCCACTCGTCTTCATCAACACACCATCCGCAGCAGCCCACTTGTCCGCCCCTTTCTTCGCCAGTTCCGCCCAGCGCCCCTGCTCCGGCCAAGGCGCACCACCGGCGATCCACTCCTTCAGATAAGCAAGTTGCTCCGATGTGAGCTTGTCGTTCTCTTTCGGTGGCATGGGCGACCACGTGTCTTCATGCAGCCGTGTCGCTGCGAGATAGAGCGGACTGGCTTCCGGTTTGCCGGGAACAATGGAGGGCTTCTCGCTCTCGCCGCCTTTGAGCAGCGCACTAAGCGAACGCATGTCCAGCTCACCCTTGATCTTCTTCGGGTCATCACCGTGGCAGGCGAGGCACTTCTCTTTGAACAGCGGTTGGATGCGATGCACGAACAGGACTTCCGCCTGCTCCTTGTCCGCCGCCTGCAAGCACGCGGTCGAAAGTACGCCGATCGCCAATGCTTTCGTCCAGACTGCCAGGCGCAGGGTGCATCCATGATGGATCGCTGGTTTCATTCGGGTTTGCCTTTTTCAAACATCTCACGGATTGCCGGGGCACTCAAGACTGCTTGATAGATGGCAAACTCATCAATGGCACCATTTAGATTGCGAACCGGGAACTTGTGATTCTCCGTGGGCAACCCCCAGTTCCCGATCTCGCACGGGCCGAAGACGACCGGCAGTCCGGGTTGATGCAGCTTGGAC
>JAJNBN010000470.1 GCA_021156225.1 Verrucomicrobiota bacterium
ATTCTCTGAGCCTTCTGACGTCTTTTTTCACTTGGCCACGGACGTTCTCGCCCACGTCGTCTTCCTCGATTCTTCACCTCAAACTCGACCTCGACTTACAACGTACGACCCTTGACCAGAACAACAAGAATCTCCAGACCCTAGACCCCAGACCCTTTCCCTTCCCTTTAGGGAACTATATCAAAGGTGAGCCTGAAAGGCCACCAGAGGGTCTGGGCCCCATGCAGGACACACACGCGATCACCCAGCGCCATAGCCGTTTCGGCCATTGCCTGGGCGGTCCCCGTTGCCTTTGTGTCAATGAAGTATCACCTCGCTAATTTCAGACAGTCTTTATGCAACGTGTGCCCGCCTTTCGCGATCAATCCCCAGTTTCTCCTTCCCTCTTTAAGCCAAAAAAAAGCGGCTTCCTTTTCAGGAAGCCGCTCGCCGAGATATCTGCCTGAGGCACTCAGTCTTTGGCAGTGATCGTCCACATGCCCGTTTGGATGCCCAAATTCGTCCGGTTGGTGTTACCGAGCGTGGCGGCTGGCAGCATGGTTTCCGCATGCCCGTCCACGAACAGGTAATCCACCATCGAGTTATGATGACTCTTCAAGTCCACCGCCTCCATGATCGGTGCCGAACCATTCGCCGGATTATGCCCGTTGGCATGCTGGATGGTAGCATCGCCGTACGTCGTCAGATTGCCCTGTTGCCACTCCTCGGTCATCAGAATGGTTTCGACCGGCGCGGTGATCGTCGCGCCCCGCATTGCCGCCTGGCGCCATGGATCAGGAGCACCGTTGCCGAGCGAACGATCATCCACGCTGTTCCAGCCCAGAGCCGTGTTTTCCGGCCAGTTCAGACCGATACCCGTCACGTTGGCCGGATTCGGCGGCCAGTCCCCCGCACCGCTATTCGAGTTGGGCGCGGCGGCGAAATGCCCCGTCGTGGTGCCCATGCGGTGCCGCGGCATGGAGTAGCTCCGACGTTGCACTTCCCGGCCTTGTGCATCCTGGTTCCAAGAGGCTGTATAGGTCCGGATCTTGTCCGACGGGCACAGCACCACCGGAAGCTGAAACTTGCCGGCCGCTTGCCGCTTTTCCGCCGCCGTCAGCGCCCCCCCAAGGTAATTGTTCATGATGTCATCCCACGTCCAGTCCGTACCGCCCGCGATGCGCAGGTTGGCAAACGGGAGCTTGTCCTTGTTGTCATCGATATACATGCCGTTGGCAACGCCGATCTGCTTCGTGTTGTTCAGGCACTTCGTGGTCAGCGCTTTCATCTTGGCCTTCGCCAGCGCGGGCAGCAGCATGCCGGCCAAGATCGCGATGATCGCGATCACCACCAGCAGTTCAATCAGGGTGAAGGCCAAACGTGCGTGCGCCTGCGTGAGTCTGAGATATTCTTTCATGACGGTTGGAGCGTTAAAGGTAGCGGTTTTGGAAATAACGTTAGGGGTTACTTGTCCGCCAGGGTCAGACTGGCGACGGTCGGGTCGTATACATACTTCTTGCCTTCCGGAGGTGCGGGCAACTGGCGCAGGAAACCGGAGGAAACCAGCTCCTCCAGCGATTTCGGTGCCCGCTCATTCGCAATGAAGAAGCTCTGGGCCGCCTGCGTCACCACTTCCAAGGCATCCTTGCTCGCCACTTCCGGGGCCGCTGCTGGTGCTGCCCCACCCGCCATCGGGGCCGGGGCGGTCCCGGAACTCGGCGGCGGAGGTGTGGACGCGCTCGTCGTCGGAGTCACCGCCACTTGACCCGCGTTGGGGTCAGCCGTCGGTGTCGACTGGACTGTCAGTTGCTGCTCATCTTTGCCGCAACCCGTGAAAGATGAGACTAATACTACCGCGACAACAGCGGTCATTATGCGCTGGATTAATGCTTGCTTCATAAAAACTACACTTTTCATCACTATTCTAGGTATTTCGGAAAAAATCTGGGTTAGTTACCTTTACTCCAAACTGACTAGATGTCCATGAGCATTTTGGGTGGTAGCCCTCAAAAAGCACCCCGACCTCCTCAAAAAACACTTTTATCCCTTACCTAAGCGAAGGAAATTTGATCTTAATCTTTTGCGTATAAAGTAACAGGATGGGGAAACTCGTTTTGCGGTTTTGTCAATTTGCCCTCCGTTTCAGACCGATCGTTAAATAACCAGGGAAAAGCACTCCAACCGCTTTTCCGCATAAAATGGAATACTCGCCTTCCAGTCTGAGAGCACAGTTATAGATTTCCCCCTTAACCCAAGGAAAAGGCAGGCCTTACGGCCTGCCTCGACATATTCTTCCAGTTGAAATATCCAGCTTACTCCGCCTTCTTCTTTTCGCCCTCTTTCTTCTTGTCGCCGCCCTTTTCGCCACCCTTCTTCTCCGGTGCCTTGCCCAGATAGAGGGATACGGCGTTTTCCTTGCCTTCGGGCGTTTTCTTCACCTGGCCGGTGACATATTCCCCGGCGGCGACGTCACCGAACGTGGCCGGCTTGCCTTCCTTCATGATCTTCGTCTCGGAGGTCACGCTCACCACGCGCTCCTTTTCCTTGCCCTCCAGCGTCACCGTCATGGCCGTCTTATCGGCAGCTTTCACCTTGCCGTTATATGGATAGGTTTCACGCTTGGGCTTTTCTTTACCCTCTTCCTTGGCCTTCTCCTTGCCTTCGGTTTTGGGCTTGGTTTCTTGCGCGGCGGCTTGGAACGGGACCGAGAGGAACAAGGCGCTGGCGATGAGCGCAGCCAAATAAGTGACAGGTGCTTTCATGTGTTTGCTGGGGAATGTTGATGAGTTATGTGCTTCTCCTACAGTTAATTGCTGCTTTTGGAGATAATCTGCCTCCCGTTTCCCGGCAAGCCTTTTTTGCTGCCGGCTGGGGCGCGGGTTGTCTCAACCCGCAGCAACTTCCGAACGCTACCGGCTCGATTTCGTCGAAAGCCATTTAAAACAACCCCTCTCTTATCCCCCCATCCTCCCCCCTCCACCTCTTCACCGCTCTCCTTAAATTCTCCCGCGCCTTGGCCTCATACCGCTCAAAAAAATGCTCCGTGTAATAGATCCGTTCCCGTTTTAGGAACTGCTCCAGCACCGCCGCCCGCCCCTTGCAAAAATCCGCTTCCGCCACCCACGCATACTCCTGCCGGATCTGCCGTTCATACTCCGCAAACGCTTCCGTCTCCGCACCCAAGATGCTCAAGTCCACATCCACCAGCAATTGCTCCTCCGCAGTCTGCGGCAAGGCTTTGTGCTGTGTGATGAGAATCAACCGATGCACCTCTGCCACTAGCAGCTCAGGCAACTCCGCCTCCCGCGCACAACTCGCAAACCACTCCGCGCTCTGCGCCTCGTTATCCTTCGCCTGCGGATCATAGATCACGTCATGAAACCAAATGGCCAGCTCCACCGCCTTCCGATCCACTCCGCTGGTCGGCACTTCATCGAAGGCACGCCAGCACGCCGCGATGTGCTGCAGATTATGATACGCCCGCACCGGCTCGGTGTAATGCGCGAGCAATCTCTCCCACACGGCAACAGCATCACCTTGCCAGCCGAGTGATTGCACCAGCCTTAACCAACGTTCACGCAGAGCGGCGTTCATGGAAGCGTTGGAGTAATTGGTCATAGACCGGCGGCGGCACATACTCGCGCACAATCTTCTCCCAACCCGTCGGGCCAATGAGTCCCTTCACCATGCTGGAACTGATCTCCGCGATCCCACGCGGCGGCATAAGAAAAATGGAAGTGATGTCCTTGTTCAGGTCCCCATTGATATTGCGCATCACGCGCTCGAACTCGTAATCGC
>JAJNBN010000022.1:0-620 GCA_021156225.1 Verrucomicrobiota bacterium
GCCGTGTCACCGATGCTGTTCAGACGGAAGCCCGCCTCCACATTGTCAAACATGCTGGCTACCACCCCAAAGCGCAACCGGTACTGGAACCGGTTGCGATCTGCAGAAGTCGCATTGCCGGAATAGAAACCCTCGTACCGGGCGCGGAAGTCGCCGTTCAGCTTGAAGGCGCTGACGTAATCAGCCATGCCGTTTTTCGCGGACAAGGCCCGCGTGAAGTCCTTGTCCGCCTCATCGCGCATCTGCTGCGCTTCTTTGACGGTCAGGATGCCTTTTTCCACCAGTTTATCAATCAGCGCATCGGCCGATTGCGCGTGCGTGTTGGCAGTCATAGCCAACAACCCGGCAGTTCCCAGCGCTACGATGTAAGGACGTTTTTTCATATGATGATCAAATAATACATCTGCACTAAAAGAGGAGCCAGTTACGGCACCGTGACGCAATTGTTACAATTGTGTTACGAAGCCCACCTTGCCAGTTTTTCTTCGTAACTCCGGACGACGACGGTGTTCCGGAGTCGTAGCAAATAGAGCAACCCTGGACGCTGGCCGGGATGCTCACGCCACGGAACATACAGAGCCGAACCTCTTGATTCACAAGATGTTCCACAATCACCAACC